>JBGPOI010000492.1:0-4092 GCA_041487975.1 Binatia bacterium
CGGCGGAGCTTCGTGGAAGTGATCCCAGATCGACAGCCAGTCGAATCCGGCCTGATCGACAAACCGCCACAGGCGGCGCAGTTCCTCCAGCGAGCAGTTCTGCTGCCCAGTGTGGACACCGAAAGTAAGCGCCATCTCAGGTCTCCTCCCCTGCTTTCTTATGCTGTCGTTATCCATACACTGCGCCGGATGGACGGCAACAGTCAAGGGCAATTCTTCTCATCTATGAAGCCCCCAAAGCCCTTCTGTTCCATCATCTGGCGCAGCACCTCAACCTCGCGAGAGAGGGCGCGGTGACGGCGCGAGAGGAAGAGTAGGTACAGGAACAGCACGATCCAAATCGCGCAAAACGCGGCAAACAAATACGGCATAGTCCTCCCCTCTTACGACGCCGCCAATGCTTCCCGGCGTAACGCTGCGACTTCATCTTGCAATTTCAAGCTGCGCAAGCGTAACCACAGCAACCAGGCAAACAGACACAAGAACGCGCCCGAGCAGACCAGCAGCGTCCACGCCATTTCCGGCGCCATGCGCTCGACCTTGGGATGAATCCCGCGCCATAGGCGCACGGCGACGTATAGGATCGGGATGTCGAGCACGCCGACGATACCCAGGACGGCGGCGTAGCGCGCGATCAGTTCATTATCGCCGGCCAGCACGCGCAGGAGCACATAAGCAGCGTAGATCGTCCACAGAATCGCCACCATGGTCAGACGCGGGTCCCATGTCCACCACACGCCCCAGATCGGTCGCGCCCAAATCGCTCCAGTGATGAGCACCAAAGTGCAGAAGACCATGCCGACCTCGGCCGCAGCTTGGGCCAGCAGGTCAGAGAAGCGCTCCCCTTGCCACAAATAGGAAGCGCTGGCACCGGCGACGATGAAAAAACCGAGAAACGTATTCCACGCTGCGGGAAGATGAAAGTAAAAGATCCGCTGTGGTGCTCCCTGCATTAGTTCGTTTGGCACATAGAGAAAGACCATGGCCAACGCGGCAGTCATCGTCAGGCAGGTGAGCCAGGGGAGGACATTGTCAGCGAACGGCGCGAATTTCTTCATCGTTATTCCCGTATGACTTGCGCGAAGACCAGCCACCCTGTTACCACAAAAATCACGTCAAAGGCGAGTAGCACGCGCAGCCATACCCCTGACCAGTCGGTCCCGGCCAGCAGTGCACTGGTAACTTTCACCGCGGCGATCAGCAACGGCACCAACAAGGGCAGCAGCATCAGCGGCAACAGCACCTCGCCCGCCCGGGTGCGGACCGCGATGGCGGCGAACAAGGTGCCCAGGGCCGAGAAACCCACGATGCCGAGAAGCAAGACCAGCGGCAACATCAGCAAAGACCACGACCACTGCACTCCCAGCAGTAGCAGTGAAAGCGGCGTAACAACCAGCTCGACTAAGGTGAGAAAAAGTACATTCCCCAGCAACTTGGCGAGGAACAGAGTGCTCGGCTCAAACGGGCACAACAACAAACCGGAGAGACAGCCGCGCTCCTGCTCGATGAGAAACGCCCGTTGCAGGCTCAGCATGCCGGCAAACAGTAGTGTCACCCACAGCAAGGCGGCACTCACCTCCGCACCCTGCGCCTGCTCCGGACTCAAGGCAATGACGAACACCAGGACGATCAGCAGCGCCAGGACAAAGAGTGAAGATACACGCTCTTTGGTGCGCAGTTCTAGTCGGACATCTTTCCAGAGCAAGGCCCACATCTTCGCAAGAGTCTAGAGTCTAGGGTCTAGGGTCCGGAGTCCAGAGGACTGAGTTTCAGTGTGGTAGATCTCAACAAACTCTTGGAGAGACGGTAGATGGCCGGTGGATTGCCAGGAGAGGCGACCACGATGAAGGATCAGCGCCCGGTCACACAACTCCAACCCTAGAGCAAAGTCATGGGTGGTCAGGACTACGGTCTTTCCCTGCTCTTTAGCATGCGCCAGGGTACCTTGTAATGTTGTCACTCCGCGCGAGTCGAGGCCAGTGTAAGGCTCATCCAGCAGCAGCAGATCCGGCTCGTGCAAGAGGGCGCGAGCAAGGGCGAGCCGTTGCTCCATGCCGCGTGAGAACGTGCGCACGGGGGTATTGCCCCAGTCTCGCACACCAACCTGCTCCAGCGCAGTGCTGATCCGCGCCTCCAGATCGGATAGGCCGTACGCCCGGCCATAAAAAGTCAGGTTCTCAATCGGAGTGAGGTCAGGGTAGAGGAAACTGTCGTGGCCGAGAAAGCCAAGTCGGCGTCGCACCGCGGGATCGTATGGGACACGCTGGAAAAGTCGCAAAATCCCGTCTGAGGGTTTCAGCAAGGTCGCGAGCAAGCGCAAAAAAGTGGTCTTACCGGCGCCATTAGGACCAAAGACGCCAACGACTTCTCCCACGCCGATACGACAGGAAACTCCGTTCAGCACCGGCGCCCAGGCGAAGGTTTTCCGCAGGTTCTCGGCTTCGATGACCCAGGTGTTCATGGCGATTGGCGATTGCGGATTGCCAGGAAAGTTCATATGAGAGGTTTGGTTCGCTTGACAAGGCGTGAACAGTCTTCTTTCATAGAGCGACCAAGGAGGGAGATATGACTGGTACCATCAAGAAGATCGTGAAGGAGCGCGGATTCGGCTTCATCACACCCGACGAAGGTAACGACGAGGTGTTTTTCCACCGTTCACGTCTGGCGCCTAAGGTGTATTTCGAGGATCTGCGCGAAGGAGATGAGGTGGAGTTCCAAGTCAGACCAGGAGAAAAAGGTCCCCAAGCATTCAATCTCAAACCTCGCTAAGAAAGACCGGGCTTCCGTTCCGCCCGGGGTCTTTCTTCTGCTTGGTTGAGGGGGTCCAATTGAGCTAGCGCCTCAAGGGCTCGGGCTTCGTATTTCTCCCTGAGCGACTGATAATCGACATCGGTGAGCTTGCCCATCTGGAGATCGAACTCGGCCTCTTTGAGTGCGGCATACGCGTCGGTTTTTTGTTTCTCCCAACGCGTGGCCTGGCTCTCGGGCTCAGAGGGAAATTCCGGCTCTTCGCTCGGGCTCAACAGCGGAAACGCGATAAACGCCGCAATCGTGCCGATAAAGAGGAGGCCGGTGAGATAGAGCAGAAACGTCATGCGTCTAGCGTCTGGGGTCAGCCGTCAAAGGTCTCCAACTCTTTTTTCAAACGGTCCCGGTATTGGTCGGTCCCCAGGAGAGGGGACGGCTTTTCCTGCTCGTGCTGTGCACGGTGCCGCGTCCAGCGCAGACTGACAAGACCGATCAGCACCCCACCGACCAAGATAGCAAGAAAAGGCGTGACCCAGGCGGCAAGATTAAAACCTGAGGTCGTCGGCGCAGACAGCACCTTTTCACCGTAGCGGACGACAAACGCTGCGGTGATCTCCTCTTTCCCTTTTCCCTGACCCAGCTGTTCAGCGATTGTTTGTTTGGCTGGCACGGCAAAACCACACTGCAGGTGATTACAACTGTGCACAGTCAGACCGCAGCCACACTGGCACGAGAGAGCTTCCTCAATCTCCTGGGTAGTGGGCACAGCAAGCGCCGCGACAGCGCAGAGAAAAAAAAACGTGAGGAACAACAAACTGTTAATCCGCACTGGGTGGCTCCGATCTCTCGCCGGCCGCGGAAAATGTCCCCGTTTTCCCTTCAACAAGCTCGGGGTGAACGGGATCAGGATTAAGCCCGTTAGAGATCTTCCCTTCATGCTGAGCCTGTCGAAGCATGATCCTTCTCTTTCAGTCCGCCACGACCTCGCCAGGCATCTCCGTTCGAGCACCGGTTAGGGCGAGCGCTCGGCGTTCGGCAGGGTTTGGCGCCATAGTGATGCAGGTCCCGAGCACGAGCGTCAGCCCGCCTATCCACAGCCAGGACACCAAGGGGTTGACAAACACTTGCAAAGTGGCCAGGCCCGAAGGCGTGTCGTAGCTCCCCAACACGACATAGAGATCATCACGCAGAGTTGGCCGAATCGCGACCTCGGTCGTCGGCTGGTTCTGCCGCTTATACAGCCGCTTCTCCGGGCGCATGGTGGTGATGTGCTGATCGCCAATAAACACCTCGACCACCGCCGCTTGTGAAGCGATGTGCGCGTCTTCGCTGTTCTCGATACCG
>JBGPOI010000493.1:0-4088 GCA_041487975.1 Binatia bacterium
AATCTGCCTGAGGAGCAGCGCCGTAAGATCGTCCATGATACCGCGGCCACGGTCTACAGGTTGGACTAAAGGGGAACTCCCTTAGCGGAAGGTGAGGGTTCGCCTTCGCCTGGAGGCGGCTAAAGACCTCACTGGTAAAGCAGCAAAGTAGGCTGGGTTGAGATCAACTCAACCCAGCGCTGGCATTCGTGACACTCCTTCCAGCCTACAAGACTCACGAGCCCGTAATGCGGAAGTGATAAGTCAAGACCTGACCCTACTTTCCGGCTCTCCTGATTTCCGAAGGGGGCGTCCATACCATCCGCCTCAGCCGCCGCGGCCAACACGAGTCTTTTCACGTTTCTTCCGAACCGCAACGTGGCCGCGGTGGAGTGCAGCGGCTTTGTGAGGCGTGGCTCCCCTTAACTTTCTTTCTACTTCTTCTAAGGAAGTGGTTTGCCCTGCCCGAATTTCCTTCCGTGCCATTTCAATAATTCTCAAGAACTCCGGGTTGGTGCTCAGCGCAAGCGATTCCCGATCTACCTTTCTGAGAGAGACTAACATCGCCACCGGTCGCTTCTTTTCCGTGAAGACCAACGGCTCTTCCCCCGCTGCTTCAGCAAACTCCACAAAAGGTTGCAATTCTTTTGGTAACTGTATCGTCTTCATAAGGCTATTTCCTTCCCAGCGATGAACAAGCGGTTGCCTCTTTTAATCCCGACGGCGAGAATATTCACGAGGTCTGCTTCGTCTACCTCCTCCTCATAAAAGATCCGTAACTCCCCAACCCGTAATTCCCAAGGAGCCAGAGGGTTCGGGCGGCGTGGCTTTCTATTCCGTGTTTCCCGAAACGGTTCATAGAGTAATTGAACCTTAATTGCGTCAAGTACAATCGCCTGTTGCCGCGCTGTGAACTGAGCAAGCTGTTGTTCCGCCGAGGCTGCAAACCGAATCCGGTACGCCACCCCCATAGTCTAGCGTGCTCAGGTTCTCTCTGACAGAGACCCTTGAGTTATGGACACGGCTAACGGTACGGCTAAGCTGCCGGGGCGGCCTCAAAAGGCGTTGAAGCTTGGAAAACCACGATGGCGGCCCCGGTCAGCTTCAGCCGTTGGTTAGCCGCGGCTCACCTTGGCAGGTAAGCGCCACGAACAACTCAAGCTTCTCCAAGAAGCTGGGGTCGCATTCGTCCGCGACGTAGTTCAAGTTCCAGAGCGCGCTATCGCGAATTTCCTGCCGGGGACTGCAGCGACCCAACCAGCCACTGCTGGCCTTATCGATGGGCGCAGACTTGTTCGACAGCAGCGCGATAGTATTTCGCTCAATGAGCGATCTTTCGCTGTGGGGACCAGGTTCATCCGGCACATCGATCCAAAACACTGACATTCCGCCGATGTACTCCGATACGCGCTTTTCCCAAGCTGCTTCCGCGGCACGGCCCGCCTGGCTGTCGCGCACGGCCGGTGGGGCGGAAGAGCCTACACCCCACGTTGCTAATTGCGTCCCATCTCGGCCCAGCAACGCAGCCCCCACATGAAGCCGAAAGATGGAGCCGCGATGATTGCCTCCACCGGACGGAGTACCGAGGTGCTGCTTGAGCCGCCCACGCAAGTTAGATTTCGATTCGGCACTGACAGCATGGGTGCCGACTCGGACGACTCTCCGAACACCCAGCTTCCCGCTTCGGAATTCTCCGGGTTCGCAGAAGAAATAGACTCCCCGTTTCGGCAGCGACGAGCTCCCGATAAGTTCGTGGAGCGCACGGCCTTGCCCTGGCGCATCGGCCAGACGCGCGACGAGTGAATAAAACCGTTCGAGATTCTCGCGTGCGGATCGCATCATTCGCTAACCTGCGTCAAGCGCCGTGACTACTGCGGCACCTGGTTCCCCACGGATGACCGCCCGGTCACGAGGTCTCTCGCTGCTCGATAATGCCAGGTTCGGTTCTTCTCCGGTCCCTCGTACTTTTCGTAGTCAAAGCTGGAACGATGCTGTACGTCGCCCTTGTAATGGACAATCTTCTTTCCAGGAACTGTCTCCACGAGGGTGTAGAACGTCGGCAGATAGTCCTTCCCGCCGAAAAAGTGGATCGGCTCGTCTTGGCCAACCTGTGCGTCTCGCAAGTGATTGAAGTCCAGCCAGGAGCTGTCTTTGGTGTTTCTCCAGACCTAGGGCTTGTCCTTCTTTCCTTGTGCCGAAAACGTGATGTTGTAGTCCGGCGTCCAGAAACCTGCGCGAATCAAGCCCCACCCTGCTGACAGAATGAACACATTGTCCCAGCCGAACGCGCCAACCAGTTCTCGGTACAGGTTGCGAAACACGTGTTCCTTTGGGGCGTACAGATCAGCTGCCCGAAAAAGTTTGCAAGGATTATCCGGTTGCTCGTTGTAGCGCTTCAAGACGTCACGCCATGTCGCAGCCCTTTCGCCGCAAGGGTCATCCGGCCTGGCATAGCGCACGCCCGCGGAAACTGAAACACAAAGACCGGGCTCAGCTACAAAGAGCACTTCCTCGCCCGATCTGGTTCTCAACTTACCTGCGCAGTCGTGCTTTGAAGCCGCACACTGTATGACGACCTTCATGCGTGCTGCAACCTCTGTACGGTTTGGCGGCTAACGTAGAGCTAAGGGGCGCCGCGCTTTTGCGGCGTCCCGCTTGAGCGCCGGGTTAGACCTAGATGCTCAACGAAGTCCTCTGGGTCAGGTGAAGGGGAGCGTTTCTCGACGTGAGTCAGATAGCGCGAAGAGTCTGGACCCCAGTCGAAGTACACGCCCGTGCCCGGCTCTTCCAGCGCGACTGCAACTTCGCGCTTAATCTCAAGGGTTTGGGCGAACAGAAGCTTTCTATCGCGGTCGCCGAGCAAGTGCGCGAAGACCTCAACACGATAAGTACCTTCGGTAAAGCGGAACGTACTTCCGTCCTTCGGAGTAAGGAAATGGTGATTTGCCGAAACACCAGTTTCACCGACAAACAAACCGCTACCCCTGACGAGCTTTTCGTCACCATAGACCCAAATATTGAAGTTCTGATGCGTTTCGTTCCGTGATAACGCGACGTGCATGCTTTCAATGACTCGGCCACGTTTCGACGTGGAAAAGAGTAAGGAGCGCAAATAGATTTTTGGAGAGGGCGCGTCATCACGCGAACGTGGGGAGTCAGGGCCAAAAAATATGACTGTCGGTTGGGTCATCTTCACTGTGCCCCGACGGAAAAGAGTAAGCCAAGCCGTCGTGGCCGATATGGCCAGCGCAACAATTGAAACTGTGACGGCGATTGGATCTGTCATAAGGTCTAATCGGGATAGGGGGAGACCTCACGGCCTCTCCCCTCCCACACCACCGTACGTACGGATCACGTATACGGCGGTTCGCGGTAGCTTGAGCATCATCACTATGCCAAGGCGTTCTCCTCCCGCGCTCCGACTCCCCTCTAGAGCCCGGTCGGGCATGGGGAGCCACAGGCCGGAGGATACTTCCCTTTACTACCGTTCGGGCCTTCCCTGTCTGCCAGGTACTATGCCCTCTGCTGACTGCTGCTGGACGGTCAGAGAGGCTCTCGCCTCCCTCAGCCAATTTCCGTGGCACGCCACTTCCCAGGGCGTCCCGCAGCTCTCCCGGGGTAAGTCTCAATACCGTCTGCGCATAGACGCCGGATTTACAAAACAGCCCCGTAGCGGATAGAGGACTTGGTGGTTGCGTGCCCACTCGTCCCGGGACTGTCACGCCTCGTATCCGGTTCGTGTTCCTCGCCCCGCGCCTTCGTTCCACGCTTCCTTCAGACAGTGCCTCGCGGTCCTGCCCTTGCGCTTCCCTTGTCCTTCGCCTCCACTTGGCTGGACAGAGGACTTTCACCTCCAAGCATTGAGACATGCCCGGCACACACGCCCGGCGTCAGCCGCCGCAGCCCAAACGTGTCTTTTCATGCTCACTTGGAACCGCTCGCGGGCTGCGGTCGGTTTGCACGGCGTTGTTAGGCGCAGCCTCACTCCGGTGGTTCGTCCGGCAGTTGCGCTCCATGCCAAACACCAACAACCCAGACAGTCTCGGCTTCACGCCGATAGAAGAAGCGGTAGGGTGCAACGATCACCTCACGATAGGGTAGCTCAGGAA
>JBGPOI010000494.1:0-4084 GCA_041487975.1 Binatia bacterium
CATCGCGCAACACACGATCGGGTTTGAGGCTGTACGCGACGCGGTGGCGTCCTGTACGCCGGAGGTCACCGCCCAGATCACCGGCGTGCCGGCGGCCGGCATCATCCGCGCGGCTGAGCTGTGGGCCGAGGCCGAGAACTCTATGTTGCTGCACGCCCGCGGCATCGAGCATCACACCAAGGGCGTGGAGAACGTACTCTCGTGCATCAACGTAGTCTTGGCTACCGGTCGTATCGGTCGGCCCGGCTGTGGCTACGGCACGCTCACCGGCCAGGGGAATGGCCAGGGCGGACGCGAGCACGGGCAGCGCTGCAACCAGCTCCCAGGCGGGCGCGACATCGAGAACCCCCAGCACCGCCAAGAGATTGCGGGAGTTTGGAAAGTCAACGAACCTGACATCCCGCATATAGGGCTCACGGCGGTCGAAATCATGGACGAGATCAACGCCGGAGCGATCAAGGGCCTGCTCTCCCTCTCGTTCAATCCGCTGGTCTCTCTCCCCGACACGGCCCGTACGCGTGCGGCCTTGGAGAAGCTGGAGTTTTACGTCGTCATCGACCCGTTTATGTCTGAGACCGCGCGCTATGCCGATGTGATCCTGGCCGGATCACTGCAGGAAGAAGATGAAGGGACAGTCACAACTGGCGAGGGAAGAGTGGTGCGCATCCGCCAGGCGGTGCACCCACCCGCCAACGCTCGGGTGGATTGGGAGATTATTGTCGAGCTTGCCCAGCGATTGGGGAAGGAACGATTCTTTCCGTACGCCTGTAGCGAGGATATCTTCCGCGAACTGTGCCGCGCTTCGGCGGGCGGGCCGGTCGATTACGCTGGCCTCACGTATCACAAAATCGAACGTCACAACGGCACTTTCTGGCCCTGTCCATCGCCTAACCACCCTGGCACTCCTCGGCTCTTCGAGGGGGGTACTTTTGCCCATCCTGACGGCAGGGCCCGCTTTCACCCGGTCACGTATCGTCCACCTGCAGAGGACGTAGATGCTGATTATCCTATCATTATGACCAGCGGACGGGTGGTGTCACAGTATCTCAGCGGCACCCAAACCCGACGCATCGGTCCGCTGGTGGACCAATATCCCAGTCCCCAAGTCGAGCTGCACCCGCAACTTGCTGAGAAACTAGGGGTGAAGACCGGGGATTTCGTGCGCGTCGAAAGCCGGCGGGGTTCGGTGACGCTCCCGTCTCTGGTTGTGCGGACTATCAGGCCGGATACCATCTTCATTCCGTATCACTGGCCAGGCGAGCAGTCTGCCAACCAGCTCACCAACCGTGCTTTGGACCCGATCTCGAAGATTCCTGAATTCAAAGTGTGTGCCGTACGTGTCAGCAAAGCAAAAGCGAACAGTGCCCTCTCCCTTGATGAAGGAAGACGGCCAAAAAGTTCCCTCCCCCTTGATGGGGGAGGGTCAGGGTAGGGGTGAGTCTTCATGACCATGGAATTCTTCATCGATCCCTCGCGCTGCATCGGTTGCCAAGGCTGCGTGCATGCCTGCGCCGAGTGTGAGAGCCATCGCGGCATTTCGCTGATCCATTTGGACTTCGTGGACCGCTCCAGTTCGCCACAGACGACCCCCACGGTTTGTATGCACTGTGAAGATCCCACTTGCGCTCGGGTGTGCCCAGCCGATGCTATCAAACAAACTGCTGAGGGTATCGTGCAGTCCGCCCTTAAACCTCGCTGTATCGGTTGCTCGAACTGTGTCCTCGCCTGCCCCTTCGGCGTCCCTCGTTACACCGTAGCAATGGATCAAATGATGAAGTGCGACATGTGTTACGACCGTACTTCAGTCGGTCTCAAGCCGATGTGTGCCACGGTCTGCCCCAGCGGTGCGTTGTATTACGGACCACGCGAAACTCTTGAGAAAATTCGGCGCGAGCATCCTATCAATACCTTTGCCTTCGGCCGCCAGGTGGTGAAAACCAAGGTCCATCTGATGGGGGGCCGTGAGACTGATGAGCTGGAGTTTGACGTTGCCGACTTTCTGGATCAGAGCGCCTCATCCAGTCCTGCCGATCTCCCGCTCCCACAGGCGGGGGAAGGATAAGAGGGTGAGGGTGGAAAGAGGATTTCCCCATGCCCAATGTATCCCCCCGCTGGCGTGAAGACTTCCCGATCAACTGGGAAGACGACCATTACGTCACTCGTCGTGAATTCACCACGTTTCTCACTCTCATTTCTGGGGCCTTGTTGCTCGGAACCGGCTTGGTCGGGCTGCGGGAATGGTGGCGGCGCTGGCGCGCGATCCGCCCGGCCGCACTGCACATTGCGCAAGTGAGCGAGGTACCGGTCGGCGGCGTGAAGCTCTTTCACTATCCCACGCCCGACGATCCCTGTCTCCTGCTACGGCTGTCCGCGGACCGCTTCGTCGCCTACAGCCAGAAATGCACCCACTTGTCGTGTCCGGTCGTGTACCGGGCAGGAGACCAGCAACTCCACTGCCCGTGTCACGAGGGCCGTTTTGCCGTCGAAAACGGCCAGGTTCTGGCCGGGCCACCCAGACGGTCGCTGCCGCGCATCGTGCTTGCGTTCAGAGGAGAGGATATTTGGGCCACAGAGGTGGAGGGATGACCGATCGCAACCTACATGCCTCAATCCGCCCTCGAGAGACTCCGGCCCTCCTGCGGCAGCAGCGGAACACCGTCCTCGCCTTGGTGATGGCCTTTGTGAGCGTGCTCCTGCTCATCCAGCTGTGGCTGTTGGTGCAAGCCATTGAGGGAGCATCGAAGGGAGAACGCGCTATTGTCTTTCCCGTGACCTTGGCCTCCAGCCTGTGCTTCCTGGGAGCATGGCGGCTGTGGCACCTGCTGCAGAATAGACAGTGAGGTTCTTGCAGATGGCAGCACAAGGCAAGAAAGGATACCCCGTGCAAACGCATGCCTTCCATCCTGAAGGGATCGTTTCCCAAATCAAAGCTTTTTTCAGCGATGTGCACGACCTGAGCGACTTTTACTACAAGCTCTACTTACTGAACGGCTTGTGCCGCAATTGTGACGGACGTGGGTATCTCCACGCGCCAGACCAACCTTGTCCGCACTGCCAGGGGAGCGGCAGCACGGACGTTTGGCGCAAGGGAGCCACTGTAAAGCGAGCCGAGTGAAAGGGGAAAAGGAGGCAGGCTTTCTTAAGCCGTTTTCCTTCCTTCCTGCTTTCCCTTTTTACCTCTTCGCCGTTTCCCCTTTCTTTACAGCCGTCACGAGCTGTGCGATCCCGCCCGAGAGCCGGCGTTTGACTACTGGCTGAAAGCCAGCGGTCTCTAGCATCTGTTGCAGTTCCACGCTGGGAGGCAAGTATGAGACCGAGCGCGGCAGGTAGGTATAGGCCCACGCATCGGAGAGCAGTGCGCCAAGCAAAGGCACGATGCGGTTGAAGTAGAGACTGTGTCCCCAGCGCAGCAGCCGATTGTTCGGGGTATCAACCTCCAGCAACGCCAACCGCCCGCCGGGTTGCAACACGCGAGCCGCTTCAGTCAGCACGGCCGGGATCGACACAAAATTGCGCAAGGCAAAGCCCGAGATCACCACCGTAGCCCAAGCTGTCGGCAGCGGCAGACGACTCGCGTCCGCCTGCACGAACGCCGCGCCGATTCCCCGGCGGCGCGCTCCCGCCAGCATATTAGCGGCAAAGTCCACTCCCACCACCCGCGCGCCGGCTTGCGCTGCCAGTTCGCTCAGGTCGCCGGTACCACAGGCGAGGTCCACTACCGTATCCCGCGCGGAGATCGCGACCGTACGGACCGTCACCCGGCGCCAGTACTGATCAAGCCGCAGAGAGAACAGACGGTTCAGCGCGTCGTAGCGTGGGGCGATGCGGTCAAACATCGCCCGCACCACCGCGGCCTTCTCGGTGGTGGAAGGCAGCAGAGTTGATTGCGGATTGGGGAGTGGGGGTTGTGGATTCGCCAACTGTGGGTTGCCTATCCTATCAATTCACTTTGCAAAGCCTTTTTCCCCCTTTCTTCTTACAGGAGAGAAAAGCGCGCAAACACTCGCTAAAAGGCTTCAGTCGCACCCATGAGTTATTTATCCAAGCAATAACCGTTCGTGCTGAGCTTGTCGAAGCATGAACG
>JBGPOI010000495.1:0-4052 GCA_041487975.1 Binatia bacterium
AGCCGCCGTCGTTGCCGCTCGACATGCTGGCGGTCCACGTAGTCCGTGCCCAGCTCCGTATAGGCGACCCGCCGACTCAGCAGGTAATAGCTGATCACCAACAGGCGGTGAGCAACTGCCCCCAAGGCCTTTTGCTTAGGCGTCCGCTTCACCAACCGTTGATACTTCGCCTGGAGGAATGTCCCCTTGGCGCGGGTGGCAGCCCACGCCGATTCTACCAACACCGTCCGCAAGGACTTGCTCCCCTTGGTGGGCTGTCCACTCTTCCGCTTGCCCGCCGACTCGTGATTGCCTCGACACACGCCTGCCCAACTCGCCACGTGTTTGGCCGAGGGAAAGCGCCCCATATCGACGCCGATTTCGGCCACGATCGTCTGCGCCGTTCGTTCTCCCACGCCCGGAATACTCTCGAGCAGCTCCACCGCCTCCTTCGCGAACGGGTCGGGGCAGGCCGCCACTTCCTCCCCACTGCGCCTCTCCACTCGCGTGAGGGCTGCCTCCAGCTCCTCCAAGCGGGTCAGGAATTCCGTGAGCACCCAGCGCTGCACGGGAGTGCAGCGCCCCTCTAGCGCCCGTCGTAACTCAGCCTTCTTGCTCTTCAACTTCCCCTGCGCCAACTCTGCCAGCTTCCCCGCATCCACCTCCCCCTCCGCCAGCGCCCGGAGCATCAGCCGCCCACTGAGCCCCAACACATCACTGGCCACTTGCCCCAGCTTAATGTTAGCGCTCTCAATCAGCTTCTGAATCCGATTGGCCACTGCCGTGTGTTCGGTCACCAGCGTCTGGCGGTAGCGGATCAGCTCCCGCAGTTCACGGATCTCCAGGGGTGGAATAAAACTCGCCGTGAAGAACCTCGCAGCAAGCTGCGAGGCATCGGGTCCACCAAATTAACCAAAACGAAGCAAGCTTCGGGGAATGTATCCCGTAGAGATTCAATAATCCGTGCCGCAACAGATCCGCTAACCACTCGCAGTCCCGTACGTCGGTCTTGCGCCCGGGTACCGCCTTGATGTGGCGCGCGTTGACCAGAATGACCGTCAACAGGCCTGCGAGAATGTTGAACACCGGTTTCCAGTACACCCCTGTGCTCTCTACCGCCACATGCGTGCACCCGGCACTGCTCAGCCAATCCCCCAGCTGCAACAACTCGTCCGTCATCGTGGCGAAGGTGCGAATCTCTTTGCGCCCCTTGGTGATCAGACAGGCCACGACAGTCTTGGGGTGCACGTCTAACCCACAACAACAGTCATATGGCACTTCCATCGCCAGCTCCTTTCGGGCCTGGCGGGAGAACCGTGCACGTCAAAGAGTCTGCTCTGCGTGCTCACCTCTGGGGTGGCACCACGGTGTGGTGCCGGAACGCGGCTCTCGGGTCCGGCTGATAAACGGGCTACACGCCCCAAGGCCTCTCGACCTCTGTCACACCAGGACCGGCGGATAGGCGTTAGGCACGTTTCCCCGCTTCGCCCCAATGATTTTGCTAGATGGCGATATTTCTTCAACAAAAGTAATGGTTTCGAGTCGCGATGCTGTCCCATCTTCACCAGTACACAGTATTCTTTCTCCAACTTTCAGACTATCCATTCTCACGAGTCTCCGGCTAGTTCGTCCCGGTGGAATGGTATAAAGGGCTCTCTGGGACTCGGCAACCAATTCCCTTCCAGTGTCAGTGCGCACACGGAAGAACCGTAGGCCGGCGGATGAAGAGATGATCGTTGAGGCCACAGAGCTTGAAACGATCGATCCATCTTGGGTCAAGCTCTGCACAGTCGGTGGATCAAAGAAAGGCACATAAGTTCGATTTCTGCTTAAAGGGATACGATATCGGTTGTCCGGTTGCCTCAAAGCCTCTCCAACAAAATCTTGCATCGGGATATCTGCGCCATCACCTCGCCGGATTTTCGTTGTGCCGGGCATCCCAGATGGCTCGCGTGTGCCAACGAAAATCGCGTTATACACATCGCCTGACCTGTAGGAAGGAATATCACGCCGCCAAGATTCTCCAAGTGCAAATATTTTCACGGCATCGGTAGCCCGCTCTAACACCTCCTCTGCCGTAAGAACACTGAGCCACTCCACACTGCCAGTGATAGGTGGAACGAGAGCAATATCGGATCGTTTTGCTGTCTCTTCACAGCCACTCTGGAAGCCCTTTCTAGCAACAATCATTGCCCAGTAAAGCCAGCCTTGGGAGTTGGCTCTCAGGGCATTCAACAACCCTTCATAGTCACCGATGTGTTCGAGCGACTGACGGTAGGCAGAATCCTTCGCACTGGTTAACAGCCTAATTCTTCTCGGCTGTTCGAGTTCAAGAAGGAGATCAATCTCGCGGGATTGTGGCTCGGCGAATGTATCGGTTGTCGAAAGTTTGCCGTGAAACTCGTTCGTCTGCACATTGTGATACGCATTTCCTTTCACCAAGTGCGGATAGCTGTTTGTAACCGCATATTCCTCACACCAGCGTAGAGTATCACGGACACTTTCAAATAGACTTTGCTCGAAGGAGTTGCGAAATGAACTTTAGGAATACTTGCTCATAGTCGGTTCTCCTCCCCTGCCTACCGCTCGGCGTCACGGGCCGCCGCCCGAAACGTAGCCTTTCACGTTCACCCAGAACCACAAATGGGCGGCGGTCACGTGCACGACGCTGGTTAGACCGCCCTTCTCCACGATGCCTGTTCAGCAAAGCGAAGTAGTCTACCCCTCTGCTGGCCGCGCCTGCTTCAGTTTCAGCCGTTCTCGAACTTGCTCTAGCGTGTATGTCACGGTCTCCCGCGAGCGCTCATCAAGGAGGGCCATCAACTCCGCATTCTGACGGGTGCGTGCAATCTCGTCTTCAAAGTCCTCTACTTCGGCGAGGACAAACTCCCGCCCACTCGGGGCTTTGATAATGAGGAGATCTTCATCGGCAAGATCCAGTAGTTCGTTGACCGTAGGGCTTGTAGAGGACAAATCAACTGTTCTCATAGTGCGAACTCCTTACCTCGAATAAACAACTGATTATGCTCTTTCCAGCCGACGGTCTTGACGCGCACAACTTGCTCTTCGCGCTCCACGTCATAAAACACGCGATACTTCCCCACCTGTAACTCCCACGCCGACAACGGATTGGACCGTAGTTCTTTTCGATGACGGGTTGGGGTCAAGGGTTCGTGCGGCAGTTGCTGTTCGACGGCGTCGAGAATGCGATTTTGCTCATACGGCTTGAAAAAATCGAGGTCGTCAAGGGCGCTCGCTGTGAATTTCACTTCGAACATCGCACTTTAACCGTCATCGTCTCACCATTGGCTCACACCATCGCCGCTTGTTACTGTACCATCTCTGTCGTTCGTTGGGAACGTGACATAGCACGGGCTGAGTGGGCGACCATCGCGGTAGGACCGCCGGTTACCCGACGCCCCCCGCACAGATCCCGGCGTGCAGTTTTTCCGCATCCGTTTCCTGCCCTATCCTCCTTCAGATCTGTTGTTTGGTGCCTTCGATGGACGATGTGTTCCAAGAGTAGTGTGGATATCCACGTACGAAGCATCTGTCCAGGGATAATCAGACACGGTGAGGACAAGAGCCTTCTTCGCTTCCAAGAGTTTGAGCGCCTCCAGTGTAAAACACGGCCCAACGGCAACCAGGGGTTCGGTGGAATCATCAAATGTAGCTAGCGCTTCTTCAACCGTGCCCGAAAGGATGACATGCTGACGCAGCCGGAAAAGCACGATGGTGTACGAGGAAGCCTTCAGCGCAGCGGAAACGAGCCTGTCACACAAGCGTGTGGGCAAATGGTTACGAATGCGATCTCTTGGCACGTTCCTTACGATCTTAGTCTTCATGAAAAGCTCTAGCGGTTTGGAAGCGGGCTAACGCTGGCGCTCAGCCGCTGCCGAAAGCGGGAGCGAGGAACGAGCGTACGCTGTATTCTCGATCAAAGCGGGACGATTCTGATCCACAAGAATCTGCCCACGACGCCCGAAGCCTTCTTGCGCGTCATCGCCCCGTACCGCGAAGATCTCGTAGTCGGGGTCGAATGTATGTTCACCTGGTATTGGCGCACATGCAGA
>JBGPOI010000496.1:0-4052 GCA_041487975.1 Binatia bacterium
GGGGAGGCGAAGCCTAATACCGTGGTGATCAGCGCGGCCACCTCTCGGCTGGTGCAAGGCTTGTTCGAATGCCAGGACCTCGGTCCCCACACGTTGAAGGGCATCTCAACCCCACTGCCGTTGTACCGCGTGGTGCGCGCTAGTGGGGAGCAGAGTCGCTTTGAGGTGGCGGTGCGCACTGGCCTTACGCCCTTGGTAGGCCGAGAGGAGGAACTGGGGCTGCTGCGGCGGCACTGGGACCGGGTGAAAGCAGGCGCAGGGCAGGTCGTGTTGCTCAGCGGCGAGGCCGGCATCGGCAAGTCCCGCCTGGTGCAGGAGCTGAAAGAGCAGGTTGTGAAAGAGGGTGCGACGCGGATCGAATTTCGCTGTTCGCCCTACCACCAGAACAGTGCCTTCTATCCCATCATCGAGCACCTGCAACGGCTGCTGGGGTTTCAGAGCGGTGATAACCCTGAAAAGAAGTTGCGTAAGCTGGAGGTAGGGGCGCACAGCCGTGCGCCCCTACAGGCCGATACCGTTCCCTTGCTGGCCGCTCTGTTCTCTTTGCCTCATCCTGCGGGCTACCCACCTCTGACTTTGACACCCGAGCGGCAGAGGCGGAAGACGCAGGAAGCTTTGGTAGGTTGGCTAGTGGAGGAGGCCGAGCAGAGGGCGGTGTACAGTGCCTGGGAAGACCTGCACTGGGCCGATCCCTCCACGTTGGAGTTGCTGCACCTGTTCCTCGACCAAGTCCCGACCGCGCGGATGTTGGCCCTGCTAACCTTTCGCCCGGAGTTTACCCCTCCTTGGGGCAGTCGTTCGTACTTCAGCCAGGTGACGCTCGGTCGGTTGGATCGCACTCAAGTCGGCGAGATGGTGGCCAGGGTAACGGGCGGCACGGGTTTGTCCGCGGAAATGGTGCAGCAGGTCATCGCCAAGACCGATGGTGTGCCACTCTTTGTCGAGGAGTTGACCAAGAGCGTTGTCGAATCCGTAGGAGCGTTTCGCGAAACGCCCCTACACCTGGCGATTCCTACCACCTTGCATGATGCCCTCATGGCGAGGTTGGATCGCTTGTCCACCGTCCGCGAAGTGGCACAGATCGGGGCCACTATAGGACGTGAGTTCTCTTATGACTTGATCCGCGCGGTTTCACCGCTCAATGAGGTGAACTTGCAGCAAGCCCTGACAAAGCTGGTAGAGGCCGAACTACTCTACCAGCGCGGGTTGCCGCCGCAGGTGCACTACCTTTTCAAACATGCCTTGGTGCAAGACACAGCCTATCAGTCCCTGCTTAAGAGTACCCGCCAGCAATATCACCAGCAGATAGCTCAGGTGTTGACAGAGCAGTTCGCCGAGACCATCGAGACCCAACCAGAGTTGGTGGCCCATCACTACACGGAAGCCGGACTGGGTGAGCAGGCGATTCCCTACTGGCAGCGAGCCGGGGAGCGAGCGATCCAATTACCGGCCTATGCCGAAGCGGTCCGTTTCTACCACCTGGCCCTGCAGGCCCTGGAGCGTCAGGAGCCCGTGGACGAGGCGCAGCACTGCACGCTGTTATTGGCGCTGGGGGAAACAAAACGGAAGGCGGGTGAACCCCTTGCGGCCCAGGAAACGTTGCTCCACGCTGCCGACCTTGCCCGAGCGCTAGGAGCAACAGAGAGCCTTGTCCATGCTGGGCTGGAGATCGTAAGGCTGGCATTTACGGTTGGTCTTTCCGCCGCCCCGGCGGTGCGTCTGCTCGAGGAAGCGCGGCAGGCACTCGGGTCGGAAGACAGTCCACTCACGGTGAAAACACTGAGCGGATTGGCCCAAGCACTGGGGGCCACAGGCGCGCAGCAACAAGCGGCGATATACGCCCAGCAGGCGGTGGACATGGCCCGACGCCTTGACGACTCCGAGCTACTCGTCGTCAGCCTCCAGGGGATCATCCACGCCCTCCAGGGTCCAGAACACGCACAGCAGCGCCTGGCCTGCGCCAGCGAAATGCTGCAGCTTGCCCAGACAGTGAGTGATAAACAATCTCTGCTTGACGTACTCACTGACGCACACATGTGGCGCGTGTATTACCTGCTTGAGTTGGGAGATCTCCAGGCAACCGACGCAGAGTTGGATACGTACACCCGCCTGGCGGAAGAGCGGCAGCAACCCTTCGAACTGTGCCTTGCTACGGAAGTTCGGTCCATGCGGGCCTTGCTACAGGGCCGCTTTGCCGACAGCGAACGCCTAGCCCAGGAAGCGCTGGCCATTGGCCAGCGCATGCAAACGGAAACCGCTGCCGGCATTTTTGGGCTGCAGATGTTTACCCTGCGCCGCGAGCAGGGCCGTCTTAAAGAACTCGAACCCGTCATACGCTACTTCGTCCAGCAACACACCGTAGCTGGCACCTGGCGCCCGGGCCTGGCGCTAATCTATAGCGAACTGGGGCGCACGGAGGAGGCACGGGCGGAGTTCGAGCATTTAGCGCAGTATGACTTCACCGACCTGCCCCGCGATGGCCTATGGATGGGCTGCATGACATATCTCACCGATGTCTGTACCTTCTTGGGGGATAGGGCCCGCGCAACCACCTTGTGCCAGCTCCTGCGGCCCTATGCCGGGCGGACGGTCGTCATTGGCAATGCCGTGGCTTGCTACGGTGCCCTCTCCCGCTATCTAGGGGCGTTAGCCACCACCCTGGGGCGTTGGGACGAGGCGGCGCAGCACTTTGAGGATGCCTTGGCCATGAATACGCGCATGGAGGCATGGCCCTGGCTGGCGCACACCCAGTACCAGTACGCCACCATGCTCCTGGCGCGCGACCAAGCCGGCGATGGCGAGAAGGCGAGGGAACTGCTCAAGGCAGCGCTGGTCACAGCTCGTGAACTCGGCATGCGCGCCTTGGAAGAGCGGCTGACCGCACAATAAGTCACAACTTGAGAATCGTAGCCCGGATGAAGCGAAGTGGAATCCGGGAATCAGCAGAACAGAAAAAGGAGACAGAGACCGCTCCCCTCCTTCTCTGTCTCTGTCTCAAATCTCTTGGCTGCTGGGTGAGATTTTTCTCCTCATACTTTTGAGCCTTGTCGCAGGCATTCTTTTGAGTCTCTGGTTTTGCGGATCGACTTCTATGCCAACGGACTCTAAAGCGGTCACACCCAGGATGGGTTCGGCATCCGCGTCTCCAAATATGATGGTCCCTCCAACAATATCTCCCATGAATTCAATCTGGCCTATCGTGATATCCATTTTGACTTCGCTGCCATCGGCCAATTCATACACCCGTTGACCTTTTGGTTTAAGGCCGATTGCCTCAAGGTGCTGTCTGGGCACAAGGCAATCGATAGCTCCGGTATCGACCAGGAAAAGCCCTTCCCATGCTCTTTCTGGAGCAGCAAGGTTTCTAATAGTTACCGTGACTTGAGTGACTCCCATAAGGATCTCTTCCGTGTATGAACGCACACCGCCGGGCACCGTGCACTAACGGACAAGCCACCAGTGCGAGACGTTGGGCACGGGCGCCTCCAACAGAGACAGAGTGGGGCGGAGCGGTCGCTGTCTCCCTTCTCTATCCCTTTTCACCGCAGGAACTGCTCCGGCCGCAGCTCACTATCCACCTCGATGATTACATCCGCCGGGATGTTCAGCCGCCGCGCCGCATCACGGATCGCCTCGGCGCTGGCAGCCTCGTACAAGCAGTAGGTCTTCTTTTTGTCGGCACTGAGAAAGGAAAACAGCCACTGCACGCCGACGTCCGCGTTAACCTGCGTGATTGCGGTGACCACGTCGCGATTGACTTCGATTTGCTCGGCAAAGTTCCGCTCGATGATGAAGCGAGGCATACCGGTCTCCTTTCTCTTTAGGTAACGGCCTCCGCAGACCAAAAGTAGTGGCGGTTTTATACCACAACGGGATTGCACTGTCTGTAGTGCCCGGTTTTTTTGCTCAGTTCAGGTGAAGGTCAGCAGCGCGAAGAGCCCTTGCTCTTCGCACCCTCTTGCCGTGCAGAGACAAGAACCCCTATGACGTGGTAGACTATTGAGGCAAGCAACGTGAGGAGAATGACAATTGCGGATTGCCTGGCCAAAGGA
>JBGPOI010000497.1:0-4051 GCA_041487975.1 Binatia bacterium
AGTGTCCACTCGCGCCAGTGGTCCTTTCATCAATCCCGACCACTTCGCGAATTATCTGACGCTCATCTTTCCGCTGGCCATCGCCGGAACCCTCTCCGGCAGGGTTCTCACGCTCCAGAAGCCAGGAAAGGCTTTCGTCCCTGCTTTGAGTGGCGCCGAGCGGGTCTTCTGTGGGTTCACTGCCTTTGCCCTGACCACGGGGATACTGCTGAGCCTCTCTCGCGGTGGATGGATCGGAGCGGCTGTGGGGACGAGCATCCTTTTCTGGGTTTTTCTTTCGTCTCCGCCGGCAAGAAGGCCCGCGTTCTTGCGCCAGCCCAAAAGGGTGACAGTCCGTTTTTTTCTGCTCGGCTGCGTGCTGCTCCTGACTCTGGCCTTGTTCTTGGTCGGTCGCACAGGTCGCAGCCAAGTGGATATTCGACTCGAACAGACGGTGATGCAGGAGACAAGCCTGTGGACAAGGGTGGAACTCTGGCAAGACTCTTTGGAAATGATCCGTGATTTTCCCGTGTTCGGAGTAGGGCTGGGGGCCTGGCCGGAACTGTTTCCCCGTTATCAACGGCCGCCCTGGTCTCACACCTTGTATGTCGAAGCCCATAACGACTATGTGCAGTTGTTCGCTGAAACGGGATTGCTCGGCTTCGGCCTGCTGGCCTGGTTTTTCTGGCAGGGGGGAAGAAGACTCTATCGTGGCCTGTGGGCGGCTTCGCCAGCAGCCTTGCCGGTGTTGGCTGCACTGACGGCGGCGCTGGGAGTCATGGCCTTCCATGAGTTCTTCGACTTCAATCTGCAAGTTCCGGCCAATGCTTTTCTCTTTGCCCTGTTGTTGGGACTGGCCCTGCGCCTAACCGGGGGCGGAGTTTTAAGTTTCAAGTCTCAAGTTTCAAGTCTCAAGTCTCAAGTCCGCGGTCGATTCCGGGTTGTGGTGGTGGTGGGCATCGGGGGAGCCGCGACGGCCCTGTGTCTCCTTGCTCTGAGGCAGCGGGGCTTGCCTTATCCCTATAACCTGAAAGAGCCGTCCTCTCCGGTTGAGGCTAAAGAACTTCTCCTCTCCTATCCAGCTCGTTCGTCTGTTCATCGGGCGCTCTTTAATTTCTTACTGGAGAAATCCGCTCCTACTGAGGAGTGGTTCAAAGAACTGGAGATCGCCTATTGGCTTGACCCGCTGAATCCTTATACCCATGACCTTTATGCCTCTGGCCTGGCGGCGGTAGGAAGAGAAGAAGAAGCGCTGCAGGAGATGACCCGGTCAATTGCCTTTGCCCCTTCTCTTGCCGTTCACCTGTACCTCGATAACGAGGGTATAGCCTCACTTTCTGAGCAAGAAATCGCCGCGGTGGAAGAAGGATTTAAGCAAGCCCTAACCTCTGGCCATGAGGGAGCAGTAGATGGGCTTGGGACTTTTTATACCGCGGTGAAGCGTTTTGCTGAGGCGGGAAAGCTATACGAAGAGGCAGTCTCACGGGAAAGTGAGGTGGAGACGCAGCTCCCTTATCTGCTCAAAGCCGGTTTGGCTTATGTCCGAGCCGAGGACGAGGGCAGAGAGAAGGCGGAGGCGCTCTTCCGTCAGGCTGCTCAACTCGCTCCACAGGACCCCAGAGCATATCAGTATCTAGCTGTCCAGGTCTTTGCTCCGAAAGGAGATGTGGCTCTGGCTAAAACTGTGGTCGCTGAAGGGATGCAAAACGGGGCAGATTCTTTCTCTCTGTCCCTCTCTTTGGCGGAAGCAGCGCAAAAAGCTGGAGACCGGAAGGAGGCAAAGGCGGCTCTGCAAAAGGCGCTTGCGCTACAGCCCTCCTCGTTCGAGGCCAATTTTCGCTTGGGTCTTTTCTATCTGCAGGAGAAAAACTTCGATCGCGCCGTTCTGTTGTTGCACAAAGCAACGGCCCTACGCTCTAATGCCGCTGCTGCTTTCTATAATCTCGGTGTAGCTGAGGAGAGACGGTATCAGTTTTTCGCGGCCCAGAAAGCCTATGCGCGCGCTGTCGAATTGGCTCCCGACGATACAAGTTTTCAAGAACGTTATGAGGCGTTTCAGCGCAAGGTGGCAGAACAGAAGCGTCCATCTCAACAAACCCAATGAACTCTAGTGACATGCGCTGGTATTGCATACACACCAAACGTTACAAAGAGAGCTGGGTGGCTCGCCAGTTAATGGAGTCGTGCGATGAGACCTATCTCCCGCTGCTGCGCCAGCAGCGCACGGTCCGCCGGCAGCGCAAGTGGGTGATCGAGCCCTTGTTCCCGGGTTACCTCTTTGCCCGCTTTGTCGTGGAGGAGCGTTTCCGCGCTGTACGCTATACGCCAGGGGTAGTCAGTGTCGTGAGCACGACCAGCGGCGGACCGATCGAGGTAGACGCGGCGATTCTCTCCACTCTGCGGCAACGCTCGGCCAACGGCTATGTAGAGGTCCCGCTAATGCCATTCTTCCCGGGTGAGGAGTTGGAGATTAAAGAAGGACCATTCCAAGGGCTCCGAGCCCTGTTCCAGCAAGAGTTGAAAGCGGGTGAGCGAGTTGCGGTCTTGCTGGATTTATTGTCATCTCGCGTGCGGGCGGAACTGCCCCGAGCATACGTCGAAAAGAAGTCGGAAGTCGCGAGCGAACAATTGGTCGCCTGAAGCTCGGGCTTACCTTCGGTGGCAAACGGCCTGTGAGGAAGTGGGGGAAGGAAACTTCCTGCACCGCTAGGGCGGAAGCTTGCCCGGAACGTCTATTGCCATCATGTCCAAGCGACAAGAAATCTTCTTTCGCCAAATCGTAGGTGCGTGTGATATCGCTACTCTGGTAGCGAGCTATGCCGCTGTCTACTGGCTCCGCGACCGACTATTCGGCCCCTGGTATGGAGCGTTACTGCCCTTTGCTGAATATGTCTGGGTTCTGTTGGTCATCGTACCGATTTGGGTCTTCCTGCTCCGCCGTTTCGGCTTGTATGCCTCAGCCTCTTACACCTCTTTAGGCGGGCTCTTTCGCGCTCTGCTGAAAGTACAGGTTCTGGGGGGGCTGTGCCTGCTCAGCGTCATGTATCTGACGCGCTCTGCCCAAGTCAGCCGGCTTTTGTTGCATAACTATCTGGGAGTGAGCTTCATTGCGCTCGTGCTGGAAAAGCAGTGGATAAAAGCGATACTGGACCACTACAGCAAGAGGCGAAGTGTTCAGCGGAGCCAGGTGCTGGTCGTTGGGACCGGTTTCCGCACGGAAAAGTACCTCCAGCTCCTCAGCGAGCATCCTCACTGGGGAACCGAGGTGATCGGCTTTCTCTCGGCGGATGGCAAAGAAAACTCGCAGTTCTCTGGGAAGCCGGTTTTAGGTCGAGTGGAAGATTTACCGCAGGTCCTGACCACGCAGGTGGTGGATGAAGTGGTGTTCGTGCCTTCACGGGGGGAGGTGGTTGATATCAAGCGGCTGACTCTAACGTGTGCGGAGAGGGGGATTACCTTCCGCACTCTGGTGGAGGCGCCCCCTGCTCCTGTAGGCAGGTATCACATTGAAGAAGTGGGAGGGGGGCGTTATCTCCTCTCGCTGGAAACAGTTCCACTCGATCCTCTTCAGTTGCTCCTAAAAAGACTGTTCGATATCGTCGGAGCAACTGCGGGGCTGCTGCTGTGTGGCCCGGTTCTGCTCTGGTATAGCTTCAAGATCCGCCACGAATCTCCAGGGCCGGTGCTGTTTCGCCAGATTCGGGTCGGGCAGAATGGCCGACTGTTTCCCCTATATAAATTTCGCACCATGTACCCAGAGGCTGAGGAACGACTCAAGGACCTGCTGGTCTGGAATGAGATGCAAGGGTTTATCTTTAAGATGAAGGACGATCCGCGGGTGATCCCCACTGGCCGTGTGCTCCGCTGTCGCCATCTCGATGAGCTGCCGCAGTTTTGGAATGTCCTCAAAGGGGAGATGAGCTTAGTGGGCACCCGTCCCCCAACCCCGGACGAGGTTGCGCAATACCAGCCGCATCATCACCGCCGTATCAGCATGAAGCCCGGCATCACCGGTCTGTGGCAGCTCAGCGGCAACGAGACAGTGAATGATTTTGAGGACATTGTCCGGCTC
>JBGPOI010000498.1:0-4032 GCA_041487975.1 Binatia bacterium
GCCTGCTGTATTGCTGAACGACAGGTTCTGAAGACCGAAATGCCTACTGCACTCAGAAGTGTTTCTGCGAAAACCTGATTTGATGGGGTTTTCTGGCCGTTACTCTCATTAGGTCTATTAGTCCGGGTCGTGAACGGTTACGCGCCGGGTGCTACTGGCGAGTGGCAAAAACAGAGAGTGAAATGGCGAAATGGCGAAAGCGGATAGCTCGCTCGCGTTGCTCGCTCTATGGCAGATGGCCCGCTCGCGCTGCTCGCCGGTGTGAATCCATGCACGTCAACGCAAGACCAACGCACTGCGGTCAAATTCGAACGTTGACCGGAACTTCTCTAACACGTTAACTCCCAACAGTCCGTCTACGCGCAACTCTGTAGGAAGCGAAAGCACAAGCACATCAATATCGGTGACTCTCTGCGAGCCAAGCTGCATACTGTCCAAGTGCATCACTGGGACTTGAACAATCTGGTGCACAGAAGCAATACGTTCTTGTCTGACCGGACGGGCAATGTCGAGATGCATCTCCTCGGCAACGTGATGGGAGATCATTGAAACTGCTGCTCCAGTATCGACAAGGAGCCAGTAGCGATAGATGTTATTGAGCAGGCAAGGAACAAGCAAAACTCCACCGTGGACCCGACGCCCTTGGATGCGGTCTCCGCGACGGCTCATAGCACAACCGTCACATCCTTCGGTATCACTTCGCCGGTGTAAAAGACGAATGTCTTTACGGGCATTTGCTTATGAAGTGCTTGGAGGTGGGCGCTCAAATCTCTTCGCTCGTTGCTATGGGCTCTGACAATGCCACGGAGGGGAACTCCCTGCTTGTCCCAAGCAGTCTCTTCGACTAACACCCATTGGTGGGGATAATAGCGTTCAATTTCGGCCAGGGTCAGCTCTTTCTCTTTATCCATAACGGGTTTCATGCAACGGCAGGAGACGAAGAAAGTCAAGCGCCAGTGCTGTGAGCGGTAAGGGTGTCAGACTTGCCTAACTTCTCCAACTTTCTGGAGCTGGCGAGTGGGCACGGCTCCCCTCCAACATCACTTGCTGAGAATGCGCTAGGCGAGATGCGTCCAGAAAAATCGCTCCTCATGGAATGTCATTCTGAGTGGGCGAAAGAGGTAGAGCTTGACTCGGGCAGTGCTTCCTGGCTCTACCGTGCCGTCGTCCGGATGCAGGAAAGCGGAATCCGGGGGACATCTCGCATAACACGAACAGGCGGTCGTTTGAGATGTCGTCGTAGAAGGCAGCGATAAACGCAGCGCGTTCCGCTTCGGTCAGATGTCCTTCTCGGCAGACGCGGTGGAAAGCGTTGAGGATCTCAGGGATGGCAAAGTTGAGTGCGTAGCGCATGCTGGTCGCATCCTGGAAGAGGTCATTGACAAGGGTTGCACCGAGCTCGTTGACAAAATAGCGCTTGCAGAGAGCGCTTGCATCCGGCAGATACGTTGGCACTACTCCCCTCGCCGCTCCTCTAAAACGAGTTGTGTGACACTGATCTTCACCTTCTTGGAAATTTCATGAATGCGTTCTAGGGAAGGAGCCTGCGGTGCCCGTTTCCTGGCCCACTCTTGCCATGCGGGAGTCTGCAGAACAGTTGGTTTGAGTTTTGGCTGCGCCATGGGAAGTGCCTCCTCAACAAGAAGAGATAGCCCTTGGAGGCATTCTCGGACAAGAGGGGACGAGGAGCAGCGGGTAGGTCGCGCTGCGCACGCGCAGATCACCGGCATCTCGCTGTCAAGGCTCTCTGTCGTATTCCACGCAGCGCCGGCTGAGCCAGTGGTGGAGGATAATGATCCCAAGAGCCACAGGAAGTAAGGTCGCATAAGGCCAACCCGAGAGAAGCCAAGGTCGGGGTGGTGCGGCCGTTATCTCGCAGTCAACCTGAGCCGAGGCTGTTCCTTGTTGCACGTCTACCCGAAGCTTCCAGAGACCGGGGGTCGGCAGATCGACAAGCGCAGAGTATAACAGCTTGTTTGTCGAGTGCTCTCGTGTCGCCTGGGTGATGAGTGGCGGTCTGCCGGTTCCTTGCTCCTGCAGTCGCATCGTCACCTCCGCGTCGAGGAGCGGTCTCCCCCTGTCACCGTCCTGGACCATCACACTGAGGTCCACTGGCCCAGCCCATAATGGTGTCGGGTCGGTGAACACCGTAATGAAGAACGGACCGGCTTTCTCCATCAATCGCACTTCGCCGCCATGGTGGCCCCAGGCAGGCCAGACTCCTGCGAGGAGCAGCGCCGTTGCAAAGAACGCGGTGCGGCGTGTTCGCGGTGCGTCGAGCAACCGGATGATCAGCACCCCCATGGGCACCAGAAAGATTACCGAGCCAGGCACCCACATGATTGCTCCTGCCGCCGCCTGGTCAGCGCGCACTGAGATGTCCCACAAGCGCGGGACAGTTGCGTACGTTGGATAGAGGATGCGCTCGGAGAACATCAGGAAAGCCGATAAGGCCGTGTTCTGGAGGTCAGCGAGTAAGAGATAGGGGATCATCACCCACCGCGGCCACCGCGGTCGGCTCGGCCAGGGCTGAATCACCGGCCACCAGAAGAGCAGCGCTGTGCCGAGGAAACAGGCGTGCTGCACCTCGTGCCAGGACTGCGAACGTAGGGCTACCTCATACAAGGGTGGGACATGCCAGGTGACGTTGGTCACCACAAATACGCACCAGCACACGAGTGGATGGGTGAGAAGGTGGCCCAAGCGCTGGAGCGCTGGCCAGACGAGGAAGGGTCCTAGCCCACGCTTCACCACCAGTTGCGGCAGTCCACACAGGAGCGGCAGCAGCGGCGCGCCGAGCCAGAGCAACGGCGGCACCACCATCATCAACACAAGATGTTGGATCATATGGACCTGCAACAGCAGGTCGGCCAACACATCCAGAGGGGATGCCAGCGCCAGAAAGAGCACGAGCAGACCGGCCTGGAAGGCAATCAGACGCCAGACCGCGAAACGACGTGACAGCCGGCGGTGCAGTCGCCGCCACCCTCGCAGATAGACGCCGGCCGCAATCAGCAGGGCGATGATGAGCCAGGGGGGAAACGTCCAGGATTGCAGTATGGCCGCGACTGCTGGATCCATAAATCACAACACGTTTCTTTTACTTCCTCGGCACAGTTGTCTCGCGCGCCGCGGGCTCGTACGCCGGACGCAAGGTCTGCATGAAGGCGACGAGGGCGGTCACCTCCTGCGGCGTCAGGTTCTTGCCATAGGCTGGCATATTGCCCCCGCCTTGAATCACTTGTCTGACCAACTGGTCGCCAGTCAGGCGGGTGGCGATACTATCGAGCGCCGGGCCGCGCTGGCCACCTTCGCCACCCAGGCTGTGACAATTCCGACATTGTTTATACTGCAGCACGAGGGCGCCCTGCAACTCAAGTGGCGAACGCCCTTGGATATCCTGCACCGGTATGGGAGCGCCACTCCACGCCTCCATGTGAGGGGACCACGGGGCATAGGTCCCCAAATAAATCAGCGTGCCGAGCGTCAGGAACACGAGGAGCACGCTCAACACGGCGATTGGCCGTCGGCGGGCACTCTTTTCTCCGGTATTGGAAAGAAAAGGGAGCGCAAAAAGGAGGGCGATGCCCAATACTGGTGCGACGAGCAGAAGAAAAGTCTCCATATACGCCGGCAATAACGCTAACGCGGCATAGATCCAGAGAAAAAAGAAATCCGGGGCCGGCACGGTATTGATCTGGGTTGGGTCCGGCATCCCTTCTGGTCCCTTAGGGCCGAAATACGCCGCACAGGCAAAAATGCCCAGCATTACCAGGCCACTGAAGATAAGGTCCTTGCCGATGGCGGCTGGATAGAATGGCACCCCTTCCTTTTTCAGCAGCGCCTCGTACTCTTCCGCGTAGGTTTCCCTTCTGACCACTTGGCCAGGTATGGGGTACTCATTGATGCCCTTCGTGAGCACTAACCGGAGATGCAGGCTGACGAGCGCGATGACGAGGCCAGGAATGACAAACACGTGCAAGGTGAAAAAACGCGAGAGCGTCTCACCCGCAATGATCGGGCCGGCCAGCA
>JBGPOI010000499.1:0-4032 GCA_041487975.1 Binatia bacterium
GAAAATTTCCAGCAGGTGGGCTGGGCACTGCCCTCTCTGGATTGAACCCGAACAGAAAAGGATTCCCCCTTTATGGACAAAGCCGACTTCTTTCGTGACGCACGACAGGACCTCCCAGGGCCACTGGCGGGCCTGCGCGTGCTAGAGGCCTGCACCACCTGGGCCGGACCGATGTGCACATGTCTGCTCGCGGACTTCGGCGCTGACGTAATCAAAGTCGAACTTCCCGAAGGCGAAATCATCCGCCGCATGCCGCCTTTTCTCCCTGATACGAACCCACCGTTTCCCGTTGCGCATGCGACGGTCAACCGCAACAAGCGCAGCCTGAGCCTCGATTTGCGTACGGATGAAGGGCGCGACGTCTTCCTTAAGCTGGCCGCCCGGTCGGATGTGGTAGTGGAAAATTTCCGTCCAGGCACGATGGAAAAATGGGGCGTGGGTTACGACGCGGTGTGCCGAGCGAAGCCCGATGTCGTCTACGTTTCCATCTCCGGGTTTGGTCAGTTCGGCCCGGATCACGACCGGGCTGGGTACGATACGCTGGCCCAGGCGTCGAGCGGTTTCATGTCCCTCAACGGGGAACGGAACGGGAATCCCGTCAAGGCGGCGACGGCGCTAGGAGATGACCTGGCCGGCCTGCACGGTGCGTTGGCGACCTTGGCGGCAATCTTTCATCACCGTCAGACCGGTGAAGGCCAACACGTGGATGTCTCACTCCTCGACGCCGTGTTGTTCCAATCCAACGGCTTCTTAACGTTGGGCGCGCTGGGAGTCCCGCTCCCACGCTTGGGTAACGAATCTCCCTTCGCCGCACCAGCGAACGTCTACGCCTGCCGAGATGGGCATATTCGTCTCGCCATCGTTTTGGATACTCATTGGAAAGTGCTGGCGCGGTTGATCGGACGGCCGGACCTCGCGGAAGACCCTGAATATGCCATCCTGACGAACCGCTTCCATCACCGTGATGAAATGAATGAGATGATCAACGCTTGGTGCGCGAGCCGCTCGAGCGAAGATGTTATCGCGCTTTTTGTGAAAGAAGGATTGGCGGTCGCGCCGGTGCGAACCTACGCTCAAGCCGCTCGCGATCCGCACGTGCTGGCCCGTGACATGCTCCAGCAGACGCCACAGGCTGACGGTTCCTCGGTGCCGATTACCGGACCGGCGGCGAAGTTTTCCCGCACTCCCACGCGGGTGCGCTCCGGCGCTCCGGCCCTCGGTTCCCACGATGAAGAGATCCTGCGGGGCCTTGGCCTCTCCACAACTGACATCGAGCACCTGCGCGAGAAAGGCGTGATTGCGCGAAGTAGGAGATGATTTTTCTTCATACCGAAAGGAGTCGAGCATGACAGAAGAAGGCAGAGGCAGAACGGGAACGGGAGTATGACCAACTTCTTTGCCGGGCTAAAACCTCGCCTCTTTGCTCACCGCGGGGCGAGTGGCGAAGCGCCGGAGAATACCATGGCGGCATTTCGTCGTGCCGTAGAAGTCGGCGTCACTTACGTGGAACTCGACGTGCACGCGACCCGGGACGGGCAGGTCGTGGTGATTCACGATGAGACGTTAGAACGAACAACGAACGGGCAAGGGAAAGTACGAGAGCACACGCTAGCAGAACTGCAACAACTCGACGCCGGCTACGGGTTTTCTCGCGATACTGGGCAGTCTTTTCCTTTTCGCGCGACCGGCGTCCGGATCCCGACGCTGGCGGAGGTGCTCCGTGGCTTCCCCGAACTGAGATTCACGGTGGAAATCAAACAGACTGAACCAGCGATCGCAGAGCTAGTGATTGCTGTCGTGCGCGACTGTGGCCGGGCGGAAGAAGTGATTCTCGCCTCAGAACATGACCGCGTCATTACGCAGGTGAGAGACCTGGCGCCGGATATTGCCACCAGTTTTGCCGTGGGTGAAGTGACGGATTTTATCCAGCGGGTGTCTACCGGTCAGGTTGCGGAATACCATCCGGCAGGACTGGCTTTGCAGATCCCGCCGGAGTTTCACGATGTCCCGCTGGTTACAGCCGAGACTGTGGCTGCCGCCCACACGCTCGGTCTAGAAATACACGTGTGGACGATCAACGACCCTCGGGAGATCGAGCGATTGCTCGCCCTCGGGGTGGACGGGATCATGTCGGACTTCCCCGGGCGCTTGCGTGCGGTGGCACGGCGCCGGCAATAACCAATTATGCTAGTTTGAGCCATGCCTGAAAAAAGCCGTGCGGTTGTCTTCAAGCTCTAGGTTGCCACACCCTGCCAGCGTCGGGAAAAAGTTGTGGACCGCGAACATGTCGTTGGCAACGCCGAGTTTGATCTTGCCGGGCCGCTTGAGCATAGCGGGGACGCGGATCGAACCTTCACGGATAGTGCTATCGGTCTGTCGGCCTTGATGCCCTTGGGCCATGAGATGGTCAGCGGAGTGCGCGTGCCGCCGAAGTGCGAGGCGATGAGCTTGGTGTATTGGAACGGCGTGTCGTCGGCCCGGTTTGCAATAACGCGAAGCGTTCTCAAATCACGGCGCAGGATTCCCAAACCGACCGTCGCGTTCTCGGCATCCCCCCACTTCTACTGCGCCGCAGCCTCCACCGACCCACCCCCCACCCGGCGGTCCACCACTTCCGCCGGGGGCTGCCCACTCACCGCGTCCGTCAGCTTCGCCTCGGCCTGCGCTCCGCCGATGAACGAGTAGGTGCCCGTCACCGCGTACTTCAGCGTGTTCAGCGCTCGCGCCTGCGGCACGATCATCGAGACCGTGCGCAGCCCCGGGGTGGCTCCCTCTGCGTCCGTGACGCCACCTGTTGGTACCGTTGGTCTGGATAGTGTACTGGATGCGCTGGTCAGGCCGTTTGTATTTTTCGGCGTACTCAACCGACCGTTGGAAGAACTCCAACCCCATCAAGGTCGGTTCGCGGCCCTGCCAGGCGACGATCACTTCCCGGTCCTGGTGGCTTTCCAGCAACTGCTTGAGATAGGTTTCCAGCAGGTCCTCGGCCATGCGAAAGCGGCTGCCGGGATAGAGTATCTCCTTGCTCAGGAAGAAGCAGTACTTGCAGTCCAGATTGCAGATCGCCCCAGTCGGCTTTGCCAGAATGTGGAACGCGGGCGGCGCATTCTTGGGCAGGGTCAGCCCATCCTGACGGGAGGAAAGTTTCACCTCACTTCATACTCTCCCGCAGCTCCACAAGCGCTTGGTCGAAGGCGGCGACCCGGATAAATCCCAGGCGCGGAAACTCAATGTCGAGAATGACACAAACAGAAACTGCCATGACGACCGCAAAGCCAATCAGGTGAAGCCAACTACGCGCCTTGCTGTCGGCCATGCCGTAGCCCGCCAGCAGCGAAGCGACCAGCGCCAGCCCGAACAGCATCGCAAAGATGATCGCCGGCGGGTGCATTTGTGTCGCCACAGTCCGGGTCGTTGTGATATCGATCATCTGGTTTAGGGCAGGAAGCAATAGCTTGGCTGCGTCGGGATGAGAGTCCTGCGCACGAGATCCGGTCACTGCTTGGCGCCAGATTTCCCTCTGCAATTTGGTGGCTTTAGCAAGTTCCTCTTTTGCCGCCGCGATGTCCGGCAGTTTCCGATAGACCTCCAGCCGCGCATCTACGTAGCCGCGAAAGTTCTCTCGTAGCGCTGGCTGTGCGTCAGCCGGGAGCAGGTCGAGCCGCCGGATTCTGATATGCCGGCCAACTTCGAGGAGAATCAGCATCCCGAAAAACAAACTGACGGTAAGCAAGAAGCCGTAAAGTGTGTAGTTTATGTCAGATTCTTTATCGGGATTTTGGTTTGTATGCTGGTTCTCGTTCTTGCTTCACTGTCTATTTTCCCAGTTATCAATTGCATAAATAACCCGCTTTTCGGCTAGTCTTGACCGCCTGAACCTTCCGCTGGCAGCTTTTGACAAGGCGATATATGAACTGTATAAAAACCATATGAAGACTTTAACTATCACGGACGCGAAAAAGAACCTGGGCCGATGGTTGGCTGCTGCCTCCCGCGGCGAAGACGTCGGAATTATCTGTGGGGCGGACATTA
>JBGPOI010000500.1:0-4006 GCA_041487975.1 Binatia bacterium
AGACCGCCCATTATGACGAGCCGGAGAAAGGCCCCCTATGCTTGTTCTTTACCCTGCCCGCCAACACCCCGGGCATCAAGATCCAGAGGAACTGGGACACGATGAGCATCCGAGCCTCCGCCAGTCACGATATCGTCTGGGAGAATGTCTTTGTGCCTGAGGAGAGTGTGACGGCCCGTCCGGCCCGCACCTGGGATACCTATAATAATGTCTTTGTCTCGTGGTTTATGACCTCCGTCCCAGCCTGCTACTTGGGCATCGCGCAGGCCGCCCATGACTATGCCCTCAACTGGGTGCGTGAACGGACCCAGATTCCCTTTGACCGCCCGGTGAGCCACTACCCGGGGAACCAGTTCCTGGCCGCCGAGATGGAGGTGGGGCTGCGGGCTGCTCGGGCGATGCTGGTGCAGACCGCGAGCGCACTGAGTGAACCTGCTATGCGTGCCAATCCCCCGCTCATGGATATCCTTGCCTGCAAGCACTTCGTGACGGAGACCGCCATGAGCGTAGTAGACAAGGCTATGCGTATAGTAGGTGGTGCAGCCATCTCCCGCTCTGGTCCACTCGAACAGATGTACCGAGACGTCCGGGCGGGCATCATCCACCCCCTCCCGGGGTATGATACGCTCGGCGTGCTGGGGAAGCTGGCGTTTGGCATTCTCCCTGACACTATGCCCCGCTGGGTGTAAGTCAGAGTAAAGTAGGGTGGGCAAAAGCGCAGCGTTGCCCACCAATCAGAGTGATGGCACCTCACATTGTGTTTGAGCGAACACTCGCTGCCTGCGTTTTGCTCACCGCCAGGACATTAAGCGGCCTCGCGGCACCTAAGTAACGAGTGCTGAGGACTGAGTGAAAACAATGATTCAATGATCTAATGATTCACTGAAGCAGCTCTCAGCCCTGTTTCTCTGCAAAGAGCAGCAAGTGGCGGAATGCCACGGCGCGCTGACTGAGAGTGGCAGCGGGAAAATCAGTGCCGACGCGGAAGGTAAGCAGGTTCATGCCCGGGACGAGCCCAGCCGGCTCAAGACGGAGCGTGTATTCTCGCCAACCCCGGTAGAGCAGCAGCCGCTGCCCCGGTTGCTGGTTCACGGTAATTTCCAGGGGAAAACAGGCGAATGTTTTCCCCTGTACGAAAGGCCGCACGGCCAGTTTTAGTATATATGCTTGGTGCACAGGAAGTCCCACCTCCACACTGGCCTCACCATGCCACATCCAGGTAATCGGTCCGGCAGGCTCGTAGTCATCCTCCCCCCATGTTCCATACAGCAACACTTGAGGATCGAGCCGGCCAAAAGACAAGCGCAAAAGTGGTTCTCCAATCGTGGACATGACCGAAGGCAGAACGAGGCGAGTCTGGGGAAAGAAGTAGAATCCCTGGTAGCAAAAGAGGAAGCCAGCATATATCCGAGCTGTACGCCACGAAATGCCTAGCACCGCCGGGCGAGACAGCGTCAAGCAGAGCCAGGCACCCGTGAGCAAAAAGCTGCCGATGACATCGCTCAGCCAGTGATGTCCCAGGTACAACCGCTGCCAGGTGACGACACTGACAAGACTGGCGAGGATAAACACTCCGACGATTTTCACCCACGCCGCCCAATGCTGTCGAGCCAAGAGAAACCCCAAAGTGCCAGCAATGAGCAACGCACCGGTGGCGTGACCGCTCGGGAAGCTGTTCCCGGTAACGAGCGGCGGTAAGACACTAGGTCGGGCGCGCTCGAAGCCGGTTTTCAGCAACTCGCTCAGGAACAGGCCGATTAAGATCATGAGTGCCCCTTGTCGCGCCTCGGTCCACTGCCGGCGAAGGCACAGCCAGAGGAGGGCAAAAACGCTCAGGGTAACGAGCGTGACAATAGGCCAATTGGACAGGAGCGCATCGCCATAATCGAGTGCACAGGAGCGGTGTTCCTCAATCCAGCTCGCGCAAGCCGCGTCAAGAGGCACGAACGAGGAAAGAAAAGAGACCTCGACCAAGGCCAGGATAAAGAAGAGCAGCGCGAGGCGTTGGGTGGAGTTATTCGGCAAAAGTTTTGCCTGTGGGAAGATGAGACAATTCAAGGGATTCTAGGAGATAGCTAGGCGAAATGAAACAAAGCCTAGCACGATCAACAACCTCCCCGCAACCAGACAAACTGTGAGGAACGACGGTTGGCAATGTCGTCCGGGTTGCTCTTTTTGGAGAAATAGTCCATATCTCGATGGCCTATCGCTGCTCCTTCTATGAGTCGTACCGGAAGCCTCGTTTTTTCACTGACGATCGTGCTCCTCGGCGTCGCTCTCCGAGCAGCGCCTTATCTGGATCGTGTGGCACGAGTCTGGACCGTGGATCGAGGGGCATCCGCGACTGTTGCAGGGGAGAGCGAAACTCTCCAGAAATCCCTCAGCAAACCCATGCTGGAAGGGGTCCCTTCTCAATTCTCACAGCGGCCAATAGGTCTCTTGGTCGCCGGCCTCACCACAGAGGCGCTTCTCATAGCGTCGATGCTGTACGTTGGGGTGAGATCCGCACTGATCGCCGCAACCTTTGGCGCGCTCGCAGTTCGCTATCGGGTAGTAACGATAGGACTATTGACTCTCCTGGTCGTAGGATTCATCAGTGGGTCCGAGCAGACATTCCCATTCTTGCCGTGGCGCATGTATGCGGGCGTTCCATCGGGGAACCCGCAAGCCTACGAGTTTGTGGGAATCTCGCACAGTGGACAGGCTGTCCGTCTTGATCCGCATCAAATTCTCCCGGCGTTGGGACCGCGTCGGCTGGAGATCATTCTTGCCGAACAGAGCGCGAGTCTTCAGAACGAGACCCAAGCGTCACGCCGAGATTCTCTCTGGGCTCGGCACCGCGCGACTTTGCAGGCGGTGGGCCGGCTCTACAACTACAGGCACCTAGAGGATCCGCTGCTGCGCATCGTGGTCTCAACCGCGACGCTGTCCTCCGATGAATTCCACACACCTGCTGCGATTCGTCGACGTGTGCTCTGGTCGATAGAGATGAACTGAATGGAACAGCAGGCAGGGACCGACTCGTGGATTTCTTCCGGAGGCTTACGCTGCGTCGAATCTCAGGCACGCGTTGGCGCCCAGACGCTTGGGTTCATGCGAGCTTGGATTTTCGGGATCTGGCTCTGCAAAGTTGCCACCGCCCCCTTTTTTCTGCTTGCCGAGCTTCCAGTTTCAATCTTTGAACCACCCGTGTTCATGCGCATGGCGCCCACTGAGGCGTGGACATGGCTTCTACGGCCAGATGTCCTCACCGGCTTTCAGATTCTCCTCTGTACCTGCGTAGCGCTGACAGCGCTGGGACTCAGACCCTATAGGCCGATTGCGGCTACAACGAGCATACTGCTGACTTTTCATCAGGGGTTGATTCGCAGCTTTGGGCACATCAACCATCCTGAGATCCCTCTCTTACTTGCAACCTATGTGCTAGCCATGTTTCCCGCAGCCGATGGGTTCACCTGGCGAACGCGGCGTCAAGCATTGCAGCCATCTTCGCTGTACGTGGCACCGATCCTTCTCATCGCCGCACTGCTGCTCCTGACCTACACTGCGGCCGCAGCTTATCGAATGGCACATCACGGTCTTGCCACACTGGCTGGCGAGCCGCTCATGTGGACCATCGCTCAACACTCCTTGGCCGACGAGCACTCTCTCATCGTTATATTCATCCATCATCACTCAACCGTCGCTCAATTACTCCGATGCAGTGTTCCCACAGTCACTGTTTTCGAGTGGACGGCGCCGCTCGCTCTTGTCTCTCGCCGCTTCCGCTGGTTGTGGTTAGGCTTTGTGTTCATGTTTCATATCGTCACCTGGCTTGTGATAGACGTGTTTTTCTGGGAATCATTGTTGCTGGCCATCGCGATCCTCCCAGCCCTTGATCGCGTGACCGCCATACTGCCACCGTGAAATGCGGCCGTGAATCTGCCATGAAAGTACTGATCCTCAATACTCTCTATCATCCCCACGTTCGTGGAGGGGCGGAACGATCCGTCCAGGCCTTGGCGGA
>JBGPOI010000501.1:0-4004 GCA_041487975.1 Binatia bacterium
AGGAACGCGACTATCTGGATTCGGTATCGTATGCCATCAGGCATAGGGAGATCATTGAACGCTTCGATCGCTTCCCTCATCGCAACGCGAGCCTGGGACGCGCTGCAACACCCGAGGAGGTCGAGTTTCTCCAACAGCCGGAAGCGTCATTTTAGCGAGCACGAGAAAGGCAACACGGTACCTCATCTCCTGGAGGCGTGCTCTTGCTATTCCTAACAAGGAACGTTATCCCTGACACGCTTGCCTCCAGGGTAGGGAATGCTAAACGTCGATTGGAGATTACAAGCAGAGGGAGGAAGAAAGTTATGCGTCGTTTTCGTGTTGCAGTGTTCATCATTGTCGCTCTCGGCCTGCCAGTGCTCAGCCACGCTGCGATGTGGGACATCGACCCGGCGCACACCAATGCCCAGTTCGCGGTGCGCCATCTGATGGTCTCGACCGTGCGGGGCGAGTTCGGCAAGATCAGCGGAGCCGTCAATCTTGACGAGCAAGACCTGGCCAAGTCTTCGGTCGAAGCCACCATTGACGCCACATCGATCAACACGCGGGTGACCAAACGCGACGATCATCTGAAAAGCCCCGACTTTTTCGACGTTGCCAAGTATCCCACCATCACCTTCAAGTCGAAAAAGGTCGAAACGGCGGGAGAAGGCAAATTCAAAGTGACTGGTGACCTGACCATTCATGGGGTGACCAAGGAAACCGTCCTGAACGTCGAAGGGTCGCCGAAGCCGTTCAAGGATCCGTCTGGCAATCTGCGCATCGGCGGCGTTGCCACCACCAAGATCAATCGTCAGGACTTCGGTTTGCAATGGAACAAAGCGCTCGAAACCGGCGGAGTCGTGGTCGGCGATGAAGTCACGATCACGATCGACATCGAACTGACGAAGAAAGCCGAAGCGGCGGCAGCCGCCGGCGGCTCGACGAGTGCGAATTAAACGGCAGGGGCGCACAGCCGTGTGCCCCTACGCCTCACGTTTTCCGTCCTCAGCCCTTTTCAGAATCTGAGGCGCCCCCAGCCATCCGCGGCGCCGAAAGAAAATCAATTGGCCCAGGGCAACCGCAGCCATCAGCGCCAGAGAAAGTGGATAGCCCCAGAACCAGTTGAGTTCGGGCATGTTCCACGGCGAGGCGCTGGAATTGAAGTTCATCCCATAGACACCGGCAATAAACGTGAGCGGGATGAAGATAGTAGAGATCACGGTCAGCACGCGCATGATCTCGTTCGTGCGATTGCTGATGCTGGAGAGGTAGACATCGATCAGATCAGCTCCTAATTCACGGTAGGTCTCGATCAGATCAATAAGTTGTGTCACATGGTCGTAACAGTCCCGCAGGTACAGGCGGGTCTCGCTAGTCACAAGCGGCAACTCATCACGCAGAAGGGTATTGAAGGTCTCGCGTTGTGGCCAGATGGCGCGACGCAAGGTTAACAGGTTACGCTTGATCTCGTGGATACGCGCGACGGTATCGCCGTAGGGTCTAGTAAGAATTTCATCCTCGAAGGCTTCCAAGCGCTCGCCATATTCCTCCAGGATGGGGAAATAACAGTCAACGATCGCATCCAGCAGGGCGTAGGCCAGGTAATCGAGGCCCGCCTCGCGGATGCGGCCCCCCTTTTGCCGGATGCGTTCCCGTATGAGATTGAGGTAGTCTCCTGGCCGCCCTTCCTGGAAGGTAAGGATGAAGTTCTTGCCGAGAAAGAGGCTCAGTTGCTCGGTTTCCAGATGCTCGCCCAGCCTGACCATGCGTGTGACAATGAAGTAGTACTCGCCGTACTGCTCGATTTTAGGCCGCTGGTGGACACTGAGCACATCTTCCAAAGCGAGACGGTGCAAGCCAAAGACTTCACCGAGAGTGCGAATAGTTTCAACATCCCCCAGCCCTTCGACGTCTACCCAAAGCACCGGCCATTTATTGAGAAAATCACGCACGCGCCCGGGCTCAGTAATTTCTTGTTCCACCACCTCCTCGGGCCCATAAGCGAGAATACGGATGACCGGATGGGGAGCTTCCGGATCGGCCACCAGGGTTCCCGGGGGTGTCCCGGGCGGCGTACGCCGGTAGTACGTCCGCGATTTTCTTCTCCTGTGTTTGTGCGCGTTCATCGTTTGCTGGTTCAGGCGCTTACTTTCTTTCAAAGGCAGAAAGCAACAGAAATCCTAGCCCCATGAAGAGATTGGCTTTAGCGAGTTGAGTATACAGCTTGTGCAGCCGGTCAAACTCATCACGAAAGACGCGCGTGGTCTCGCTGAACTGATCGAAGTCGCGGATCTCGACCCGGCGCAGGTGCTCCATGCGGTTCATGAGAATCATACCGTAATAGAGAAAGGTCATCGTCATCAGCACCACCAATGCGGTTTTGCCCAGACGGATCGGCGTACGCTGCTCTCTTTGGAGGAGAAAGACGAACGCCGCCACCGCCATCATGGTGGCCGCGCTGGTCTCGATCAGATTGATCCTGTGCAGGATGTGGGCGGTGATGCCGCCGGCCTGAGTCAGACTCGGGAGTCCACGAAAAACCGGCAGGGCTACCGCCACGCCAAAGGTCAGTAAAGCCCCAACCCATATCCCCGCGCCCAGATTCTCGAGGAAGAAGAAAAAGGCATTAATAAGACGTTTGCTCATAATAAGCCCTCAGCCATCAGCGAGTGACATATAGCATATAGCTCGCTCACTGCGTTCGCTCTATGGCATAGGGTAGAGAGCCCTCGCCATAAGCCATAAGCGATAGACGGTAAGCCGCTTGCCTTTTCGTCCGAGGCTCATTGCTGACTGCTGACCGCTGAAAGCTCTTTATGTCTTTCCCAACACATGCCGCAGCGCACCGTCAAGCTCGGGACAGCGAAACGCGTACTGCGTTGCGAGCAATCGTTTCGGCTCCACGCGCGTACTGGCCAAGAGCAGTGCGTCCGCCATCTCGCCCAAGGCCAGGTGCGCGGCAAAGGCGGGCAGCGGCAACACGGTCGGACGCCCAAGCACCCACCCCAAGGTCTTGGTAAACTCGCGGTTCGTTACCGGGAACGGCGCGACCGCATTGACCGGTCCCTGTAGCGTGTCGGTCACCAGCGCATGGTGAATGGCGCCAACTACGTCGTCCAGCGTAATCCAACTCATATATTGTTTCCCGCTGCCGATGATTCCCCCCAACCCCAACTTGAACGGGAAGAGCATCTTCGCCAGCGCTCCACCCGCCGGACTCAACACGATGCCGATGCGCAGGAGCACGACCCGTATCCCTTTGTGCACCGCTGGTTGGGTCGCCTCCTCCCAGACACGGCAGACTTCGGGGAGAAAGCCCGTGCCAAACGCGCTGTTTTCCCACAAGGGTTCCGCGCCACGGTCGCCGTAGTAGCCGATAGCCGAAGCACTGACCAGCACCTTAGGTGGCTGCGCCAACCGCGTGAGTGTTTCGCTTAGAGTTCTGGTTCCCGTGACCCGACTGTCACGGATTCTCGCCTTCCTAGCGGCCGTCCAGCGACCACTGGCAATATTCTCCCCTGCCAGATGTACGACCGCGTCCATCCCTTCGAGACTGCGCAGGTCCTGAACTCCGGCTGCCGGGTCCCAGTGAATCTCGGCGACGCCAGGTCGCGGTTGTGACCGCACCAGACGGGTGACGCGGTGTCCACCAGCTGTGAGAAAGGGAACTAAGGCCGAACCGACCAAGCCGCTTGCGCCAGTGACGAGGACCTTCATGGAAACTTCTCCTCTTCGCGTGTCATGCTGAAGAATATCATGCAGGGTAATGTGGTGACGATAAAGGAAATCCTGCTCCTGCAGCACCTCGTCTCAAGAGATGTCTAATCCCAGCAGATAGTCGTTGAGTTCTCGTCTCTGTGCGTCTTCTGTGGTCTTCAGGACCTCGATTTCTTGACGCAGTTTTTCCACTTCGGTTTCTTGCTGGTCGAGTTTGCTCACGTAACGGTTGTACAGTTCCGAGTTCTGCGCTAGCCGAGCCATATTCTCACGGATGCGCGCTTGCTCCTGAGTGATCTCGTTGA
>JBGPOI010000502.1:0-3993 GCA_041487975.1 Binatia bacterium
GTTCAGCCGAGTGAGCACTTGGTCGATGATGATACGCAGATAGCGCGCTGTATCGGTGAGCACCATACGCACCGCCTCCTTGCCGTGCACAACCAGTCCGTGGCCGGGGAAGAGCCACTCGGCGTCGAGGCCGGCCATGCGTTCGAGCGCTTCGGCCCACTCAACGGGATAGCGTTGCACCTTCTGCGGGTTGCCACAGTTCGGCGACACCCAGACGATCAGGTCGCCGGTGAAGAGATAGGAACGTTCCGGGATCCAGACATAGCAGTGGTCATCGGTCTCGCCCTTGGCGGCAGAGTAGTGTACTGCCAAATCGCCAAGCTTCTGCACGAGGGAATCCCGGAAGGTGAGGGTGGGCCAGTCGAACTGAGTGGGGAAAATGGGCTGTGGGGTACTGAACTGGCGCTGGTTAATGTGGGCGTTGAGACCGTGCGTGAGATGGTAACGCTGGAACCGCTTGGGGCAATTTTCCTGGGCAATGATGTGAGGTTGTTCGCCGGCATCCAGGAACGCGCGCAGACCGAAGGCATGGTCCGCGTGCCCGTGCGTGTAGACGGCAGTATGCAGTGCGGCCTCGCTCCAGGCGCGAACGGCCGAGTATACAGTTTGACTGGTCATGGTGAGCCCGGGGTCAACGAGCAGCAGGCCGGCAGGCGTGCGCATTGCGTAGGTGTTGACGAACGCGGCGTGCATCAACACGTCCGGCGCAGCTTCATGCGGGGCGGCATAGGTCTGGAGCTTGGCGTTTCTAGGGTCGGTGGTGACCATGGGAGAAACCGCGGCTGTCATGACAAACCTCCTCTGCGTGCGCTTTCATTTCTCTAGTTTGACCTGCTTCGTGTCCATCGTCTTAATACGCTTAGGCTGGCATTTCGAGGCAGGGTGATGCGGCAACCATTTGTCCCGGATTCTACCAAGAACCCCGAGAAATGACAAAACGGTCCGTGGGTATGGAAAGCTGTGTGTCGTGAAGGCTCGGGCAGGTTTGCCGGGTTTTGTTGTGAGTGGCTGTCGATTGGGCTGATGCGGCGGGCGGACCACAGCGGCAGTTTCGTGCTTAACCATGCAGACAACTGTCGGCCACTGCTGTGGCGTTACTTTGTAGGGGCTTGATTCATCAAGCCCTTTTGCGGGTCCGGTAAATCGGACCCCCTACGTTTTCATACTGAAGCAAGAGTCAAACTGCACCACTACCCAAGCCTGACTTCCTCGGCCCCAGCTTTTGGCTATGCTAGCCCTGCAACAATTCCGCAAGGTTAACGAAGAGAAGCTATGGAAAGAGTGCTAGGAAAAGTTCAACAAGATCTCAGGGAGGACGAGGAGTGGTGGGTGGTCTCGGATGAGGGAGTCGAACTGAGGGCGTTCGAGACCCTCTGGAGAGCAAACGAGTGGAGGCGGACGACGAAAATTTATAGATCCTATGCGCAAGCAATAGGCGTCAGGTACTACCTGAAGGAAAGTGGCGAGTGGTATTGTCGCACTGCCACTGTGCGTGACTGGCAGAAAGTGGAGGACAAAGGCTGGGTGGAGAGCGCAATACAAGAACGTGACGAACGGCTTAAAAGGATGTGGAATTTGGGCTAGAGGTTTTAATCGAGCATGAGAGGCTCTTATCGCGGTTCTCACTCGAATGAGTCCTCCGCCCGTTCGTAGGGGCGAATCTTGTATTCGCCCTGCTGCTGGTGGCCGGTGTATATTGGGCGATCACAAGGATCGCCCCTACAGGCGTACAATCCGAGGACACACGCAAATGAAAACTGCTCTAAAAGAAGTTGGCTCATGTCTAAGATAAGTGCTGAGCGACTAACCCAGCGATAAACGCTGGAGACACGTGTTTGTGATTGATGGTGACTCACAGAACATCACCGTTAACTGGCGCCGCTCGGCTTCGCTCTTTGTTTGAGGAGATCGTTCTTGAGTGTGACTCCGGACCCCGGACTTCTACTGCAAGCGGAGCACCACACTCGCTACAAAACTTCGCTTCGCTACTCCCCTTGCCCCCTCATTGGCAAGAGAAACCTCTCGTCCCAGGCTGCCTCATCTTGCTATTTGACATTTGCCTGCGGCTCCTCCTAGAATCAGATTCGCGCTCGGTCTTTCTTTTGACGGTTCAATGAGAGGGGAAAGGAGAGACAACGATGAAACTCTTGGCTCGGGGACGACATCTCCTGCACCGCCTGTTAGGCACGAAAGGGGAAACTATGCAGTCCCTTAACTGGCAAGATTTTTTGAAAGGTCACGTACTCTTTTCGAGCCTCAGCGAGGCAGAGATCGCGCAACTACTCAGAGGCGAGGCGGCGCAAGAGCGGTCATATCCCCAAGGCGGTGTCATTCTGAGGGAGGGAGAGTTCGGGGACTCGCTCTTCCTGATCGGCTCAGGATCGGTTCAGGTCAGTTTGCCAGGACCAGAGGCCCGACCCGTTCCCGTCTCCATCTTAAAGGCGGACGAGTTCTTCGGAGAGATGGCTGTCGTGGAGCATAGACCGAGATCGGCGACAGTGACGGCCGCGGAGCCTTGTCTGTTATTAGAAATCCAGGGCGAGGCGTTTCGCAAACTCCTGGAGACGCATCCGGATATGCGCGCCCAGGTTTACGCAAAAATGAACGCACGGTCGGGGCAAGCGAGTCGGCAGTAGAGGACGCAGTAGCAATACGACGTGCAGACCCGGTGTGCGCCGGAGCCTGGGTGGCTTTCGCGGCTGCCACTCCTCCTATTTCTTTTCGATCCTGGCCCCCAATGCCTTGGCGGTCTCGGGCGGGAGACCGGTGGGGTCGATCAACATGCCGTACACTTTTGCCCACGACCTGGCAAATCACACGACTCGGCAGGCTCCGGCTACGCCGCTGACGCGGCGAGATGCGACCGTAAGCCGATAGCGTCGCCTATGTGAGCTGCGACGGGCAGAAGGTGGGCGGTGCCCACCTTACCTTGTTGCTGCGCTTCTTTCATGATTCCTCAACCTGCGCCCTGGTGGGGGCGCAGGGGAGTGAGCGTTATTTCGTCTTTGCTGGTTTGTCGTTGGGCACACCTGGATCACTCACTGCAATACCTGCCTGCCCAGACTGGCCAGATGTACGATTGTCACTGTTGCTTTTCGAGCCCTTGACCGTGGTTGCGCGGCTGGACTCAGGATTTTGCGGGGGGCTCTGCTGACGATAAATGTTACTTTTTGAGCTGTTGAGATTGGTGGAATTTGTAGCAGGCTGATCTCCCCCCTTTCCCTGGGCCACGCTCAGGCCTGGACAGGTGAGAATACCCGCGATAGCAATGATGATAAGCTTCTTCATGCTTCAATCTCCTTGCGGGAATTCGGCTTGCGCCTACGGTTGACGAGTGAGCTTCAGTTCTTATGGGCAGGGCAGTGAGACGCCGCTTAACCCGCGTCTGCGGATGAGGGGACAGGCACGTCGTAGTGCCAGGTGAGCGTGAGCAGGATGTCGCCCCACGGCAGCGACACTACCTGGCATTGCGGGGTGACCTCCGCGGGCAGTTCGGGATGACGGCGTCGTGCCTCAACCGTTGCCATCCTCAGCAATTCCCGCTGTTCGGGCAGCGCGGAACCGTTGGTTGGTGGCGGCAGCTCGGAGGCATGGAGCGTCACGGTGAGGGTGACACGCATCGCCGCCGAACTGCGCGGGGGCGGGAGCGAAGATTCTACCTCCACGGTCTCTGCTAGCGGCGGCGGCAGCTCGCGTTCCTGCATGCGTACCTCTATAACCGCGCTTTCTTCGCGTGGGGTTTCCGGGGGAGGTGCTTCGGTCTGAACAGAGATCGCGACCGGCTCTTCTTGCGGGAGCGGAATAAGAACGACCTCTGATTCTTCCTCGCGCGCGCCTTCCGCCTCGCGCGCTCCTCCCCGCCTTCTGCCACGTCCGCGCGGTCCGCGTTTTCTGCCTCCGCGTTCTTCGCGGTCCCCACGCTCGAGATGAGCTTCGCGCTCGGGTGCAGGCTCGGCGGCGTGCTCGACCGCGTGCTGGGCTCGTTGTTCGGAA
>JBGPOI010000503.1:0-3991 GCA_041487975.1 Binatia bacterium
CCATCAAAGGGGTCTCCGAGCCGCTGCCGATCTACGAAGTGCTCGGCGTCGGTCCGCTGCGCACCAAGATGCAAGTGGCTGCACGGCGCGGCCTCGCCCGCTTCGTCGGACGGCAGAGCGAGATAGAGCACTTACGGCACGTGCTCGACTTGGCCACAGCCGGACACGGCCAGGTCGTTGGCGTGATGGGCGAGCCGGGCGTGGGGAAGTCGCGCTTATTCTACGAGTTCAAATTAGCCGTGCAACGCGGCTGCCTGGTGCTTGAGACTTTTTCAGTGTCCCACGGCAAAGCGTATCCATATTTGCCGCTCATCGATCTACTCAAGAATTACTTCCAACTCGGGCTCCATGACGACGAGCGCCAACGGCGGGAGAAGATCACTGGTCATGTGCTGACGCTGGATCGGAGCCTGGAAGACATTTTGCCGTATCTGTTTTTCTTGTTGGGCATTGCCGAGCCAACGTCCCCGCTGCAGCAAATGGACCCGCAGATCCGGCGCAGTCGAACTTTAGAGGCAACCAAGCGATTGCTGGTGCGCGAGAGTCTGGACCAACCGCTGATGGTCATTTTTGAGGACCTGCACTGGCTGGATGCCGAGACCCAAGCCTTTCTCCAGCTCCTGAGCGAGGCCATTCCCACGACTCGTATGCTTCTCCTGGTCAACTACCGCCCCGAATACCAGCACACCTGGAGTGGCAAGACGTTCTTTTCGCAACTGCGGCTGGACCCGCTGGGAAGAGCAGAAGCCGAAGAAATGTTGACAGTGCTGCTCGGCGAGGTAGGGGCGACGCATGCGTCGCCCCTACGACAATTCATTCTGGAAAAAACCGAAGGCAACCCCTTCTTCATGGAAGAGATCGTACAAGCATTGATCGAACAGGGAGTGATCACCGATCCTCGTAGGGTGGGCATCGCCCACCGTGACGTAGGAGCGCACGGGCATACGCCCCTACCAACAGACCTCCATATTCCCACTACTGTTCAAGGCGTCCTCGCCGCGCGCATTGACCGCCTGCCGCCGAACGAGAAGGCTCTGTTGCAGACTCTGGCTGTGATCGGCAAAGAATTTTCTCTCAGTCTGCTGAAACAGGTCGTTGGACAATCCGAAGACGACCTTCTGCGCCACCTCTCTCACCTCCAGACCAGTGAATTCATTTACGAACGTCCGGCGTTTCCAGATGTCGAATACACCTTCAAGCACGCCCTCACGCAGGAAGTCGCCTACAATTCGTTGCTCATCGAACGTCGGAAGGTCGTCCACGAACGCGCCGCGCAGGCGATCGAAGAAGTGTATCGCTCTAAGTTAGACGATCGTTACGGTGAGTTAGCACATCACTACAGCCGCAGTGGCAATACACAAAAGGCGGTCGAATATCTCCAACTGGCTGGCCAACAGGCCGTACGACGGTCAGCGTATACTGAAGCGATCACACACCTGACCACCGCCATAGGATTGCTCCAAACTCTGCCAGACACACCCGAGCGCACCCAAGAGGAACTTGTACTGCAGACCACTCTCGGTCACGCTCTGACCGCGATCAAGGGCTGGTCTGACCCGGAAGTGGGAGCAGCTTACACCCGGTCCCTAGAGCTGTGCCAACAGGTGGGAGACTCTTCTCAGCTTTCCCAGGTGCTGTTCGGACTCTGGGCGTTTTATGTTGAGGTGCCCCAGTTTCAGACCGCCCACGAGCTGGGGGAGCAGCTCCTAAGCCTCGCCCAAAAGACCCACGACCAGCCACTCCTGGCAGAAGCCCACTTTACCCTAGGGTTCACTTTGTTCTTCCGCGGAGAGCTTGCCTTAGCCCGGGACCATTTGCAGCAGGGGATAGCCCTTCACGCCTCCCCGCAGGGGCGTTCCCGTGCGGCTCTCTATGGGTTTGACCCTGGGGTCCCTTGCCAGTCCGTCATGGCGTATGCCTTGTGGTTGCTGGGCTATCCGGACCAGGCCTTGAAGAGCAGTAAGGAAGCTGTCGCCCTGGCTCAGGAGCTCTCCCATCCTTACAGCTCTGCTATTGCCCTGTATTTTGCTACTGCAGCCTACCAGTGCCGCAGGGAGGGACTGGGAGCCCAAGAGCAGGCAGAGGCGCTCATACGGCTCTGTACCGAGCAAGGGTTTACGCTCTTCTTGGCCTGGGGGACGATCCTGCGGGGCTGGGTGCTGGCCGCGCAGGGAGAACGAGAGCAAGGGATTGTCCACATCCAGCAGGGCATGACCGCCTCTCGGGCCACGGGAGGAGGGTTGAGGCAGCCATACTGGCTTGCCCTGCTAGTCGAGGCCTACGGGGCAGTGGGGCAGGCCGAAGAGGGCCTGTCCATACTGGCGGAGGCGCTGGCGGTAACGAACAAAACTGAAGAGCGTTGGTACGAGGCGGAGCTGTATCGGCTGAAGGGGCAGCTAACGCTGCAGTCTAAAGTCTCAGGTCCCAAGTCCCAAGTCGAAGAGACGCTTCCAGGTAGGGTGGGCATTGCCCACCAAAATGTGAGTATCGCTGAAGCAGGAACGGTGGGCGGAGCCCACCCTACAATGGAAGCCGAAGTGGAAGGATACTTCCTCAAGGCTATCGAAGTTGCCCGGCGGCAGCAGGCGAAGTCGCTGGAGCTGCGAGCAACGGTGAGTTTGGCGCGTCTATGGCAGCAGCAGGGAAAGCAAAAAGACGCTCACCAGATGTTAGCGGAGATCTACGGCTGGTTCACCGAGGGGTTTGATACGAAGGACTTGCAGGAGGCGAAGGCGCTTTTAGCAGAATTGGCGTGAGATAATGGCATGCTGCGTTTCCGTGTGAGGTTATGACATCGTCGGTTCGTGACGCACAGCTAGGCGTCAGCGCTGAAAAAGTCCGTTAACCAGGAGGGATAACCATGGACCGCGTATTTCATCTGAAAAAGGAGGGACAGCCAGGAGCCCTCCCCGCGATACAGACGCTACTGCAAACGCCCAACACCATGGTGGTGGCCTTTACCGTGGACCCAGGGCAAGAGGTGCCGCAGCACATTCATCCGGCCTCGGATGATATGTGGATCATTGTGGAAGGCGAGGGGGAGTACTATGTCGGGGAGGACACGACTGAGCACGTACAAGCCGGGATGGTCGCCTGTGCGCCGGCCGGCACGGTGCACGGGCTCAGGAATACGGGGGACAAGAAGCTGGTGTATGTGTCAGTCTCGGCTCCGCAGCCGTTAGGCTTTCGCATGGTTAAAGAGGCGGATGCCCAGCGCTATGCGAGGCCGAGCAGCCGCCAGTAGGCGAGTAAGAGACAGTAGGAGGATACACCTATGAGCATTTGGCGACTCGGGTATGTTGAAGTCCGCAGTCTCGATCTCGAGCGAGACACGCAGTTTTGGCGAGATGTCGTGGGTTTGGTCGAAACCGACCGCGGAGACGGCAAGATCTACTTCAAGTGTTGGGACGAGCAAGATCATCACTCAGTCATTCTAAAACAGGACAACAAAGCCGGGATCGAGCGAGTCGCCTTCAAAGTCGAGGGGCCGCAGGATCTGGAAGCGTATCACAAAAAGTTGCACGACGCGGGCGTGGAGACTGCGTATGTCCCGCAAGATGTGGCTAGAGGGGAGGCGTTGCGTTTCCCCATCCCCAGCGGGCACACGCTGGAGCTGTACTACAAAATGGACAAAGTGGGCAATGGCATGCCCCGGGTCAACCCTTTCGCTCCATGGCCCAAGGATATGACCTGGAACCGGCTCTCTCCGCCACGCCTGGACCATCTCAGTTTGCCGGCTGCTGACCCGCCCGCAACCATTGCTTTCTTCACCGAGCTTTTGGGATTTCGCATCAGCGAACGAGTGGTGGACGACGGCGGGAAGATGCTGGCTGCCTGGCTCTTTGCTACAGCCAACACCACCCATAACATCTCGATTCTCAACGGGCCGGACACTAAGCTGCATCATATTGGCTTTCGCGCGGATGACTGGACGGAGATCCGCCGTGCGGCAGACATCCTGGCTATGAACGACGTCGAGATCGAGATTGGG
>JBGPOI010000504.1:0-3984 GCA_041487975.1 Binatia bacterium
CAGCGCCCGTCAGGTTCAACGGCACGACGCGCAGTTAGCACCCCAGTCGGTCGATGTCATCTTCATCTGTGACACCTACCACCATATGCAAGACCGCGTCTCCTATGCCCGGCTCTTAGCCCAAGCGTTAAAGCCCGGCGGACGAGTTGTCGTCGTCGATTTCCAGAAGCGACCGCTTCCGCTTGGCCCGCCGATGGAGTGGAAACTCGCGCCGGAAGCCGTGACCGAGGAGTTTCGCCAGGCGGGGTTTCAGCTTGCACGCTCGTTGGATTTTTTACCGTACCAGTATTTCCTGGAATTCACGCTGCTCCCGAAAGACCAGAGCGCAAGTGGGCCCTAGGCGTCTCGCCTGAGCGACGGCGCTGCCAGGCATCAAAGAGAACGACTCTGTATGGTTTGCCAAGCAGAACGGTCACGCACGCGCGAGCAAGGGCTTAGTGTTGTCACCCTGACGAGCCTCGTCATCGCCAGCATGATTGGCGCGGGAGTCTTCACCACTTCGGGATTCGCACTCGGCGATTTAGGGACTCCAGGCCGTGTGATGCTTGCCTGGCTGATCGGTGGCGGGGTGGCGCTCTGCGGTGCGTTGAGCTACGGCGCACTCGCGCGGCGGATGACGGAATCGGGCGGCGAATACCTGTTTCTCTCGCGCGCCATTCATCCCGTGGTGGGATTCCTTGCCGGGTGGGTGTCGCTCCTCGCCGGGTTCACCGGGGCCATTGCTTTCGCGGCGACCGCCTTCGAAGCCTATGTGCTACCCGACAGCATCCGTCCGTCTTTCCTTCCCACCGATGTCGTGGCGAGCGTCGTGGTGATCCTTGCCGGCGCCATACACAGACGGCGTGTACAGATAGGCGCACAGTCACAAAACGTGATTGTGTTCTTGAAACTCGGCCTGATAGCCAGCTTCCTTATCTACGCTCTCGTCAAACTGCCCGCTCCAGTCTGGCATGGCGGCCCTGTTCTCAACCCTGGTGATGCGGCGCCGCTACCGTTCTCTCTCTCAGCGTTTGCTGTCACCCTGATGTGGATTTCGCTGAGCTATTCTGGCTTCAACGCCGCGGTCTATGTCGCCGGGGAGGCTCAGAATGCCGACATATCCGTCCCACGGGCGATGGTCGTCGGAACAGTACTCGTGACGGTCATTTATCTCGCGCTGAATGCCATCTTCGTGTATGCGCCTGCACCAGAGGTCATTGTCCATCAGAAAGATGTCGCGGCGCGGGCGGCATTTGCCTTAGGGGGCGAATCGCTTGCGTTGACGGTGCGGGTTATTATTGCCCTGGCCTTGCTGGCCTCGGTGTCAGCGATGGTGATGACAGGACCGCGGGTCTACGCACGCATGGCCGAGGACGGCGTGTTCCCAGCGGGGTTACGAATGCAGGGGGATGCGCCTGGGGCGGCAATAACACTGCAAGTCATTTTAGCGGTCATCGTCATTTGGATAGTAGAACTGCAGGAGCTCCTGTCGTATTTGGGGTTTACCCTTTCGGTGAGCGCGGCGGGCACTGTCGCGAGCCTCTTCGTGCTGCGGTGGCGCGAAGGCGCACAGCGAGTGCCGATTCCCGGGTATCCAGTCGTGCCTGGTCTTTTTGTCATCTGCACGTTGAGTTTTGCCGGGCTTGCGGCTCTTCAACGTCCGTTAGAACTCCTCGCAGGAGTGGCGACGATTATCGCTGGGATTGTTTTCTACATCTGCTATGCACGAATGTCGCTACAGAAGGCAACCATCTCCACCACATCAAAGGCTGGTATTTTAACATTTTTTCAAAAGCGAAAATGAGAATCCCGTTCATTGCAATTTCGCCATCGTAGTTTGCACCGCTTTTTTCCCTTCCTCGCTGCGCAGCCAGGAGATGAAATCCGGCCGGCTGCGAGCGCGGAACATCTCTCCGCTGAACACCTCAAGCCAAAGGGAGAGCGGTTTGAGGTTCTTCTCGAAGTCGGGGTTGAATTTCGCCCACGTGCGCGCATGCTCTTCCGACCGGAAGAGGTTCATGCCCGCTCAGCGAAAGGGTCGGTTTTCCGGCGCGCCGCCCACCGCACTGTAGGCGTAGCCCACTATTGTCGCGGGTTGTACGGACAGCACCTGTTCAGCGCGCATTTCGACCACAAGAGGTTCGCCACAGTCCAAACACGGCGCATCCACGCGGACCGTCTTGCCGGGAAAGAGCCAGCGCACCGCCAGCGCTTCAAACCCTCATTGTGCGAACCACTGCTGATGGCCGTCGATGGTGATGCGATACTGGGTGGGTTGGTTGTTGAACGGCGGAAACGAGGCGATGTAGTCGGTCTGCGGATGGAGCCAGCCCGGGACGCCGGCAGCCATGAGGTCAACGATCAGTTGGCGGCCTTCCTCCACCGGCAGGCCCAGATCTTTGGCCAGTTCGGTGTAGTGGGGCGCCTGGCCGGTGTTGATAAAGCGTTGCATGATGTTGTGAAACGCACGATCGAGGAGAGTCACGTCAGCCATAGTATTTTCCTCCTTTCCCGAGTTGGCTCACGGCCCCGAGGCTGTGAGCTTCTTCACCAACCTGTGAACTTACGCCGCCTGCGATCCGTACCCAGAGCCCAGGTTCATGTCAAAGTCTTCGCCCCATGTGTAGGGCAGATCAATTAAGGCGCCGCCCTCCTGCACGGTTTCTAGGGCAGGCAGCGCATCGAGCAGGATCGCTCTCTGTTGGGCTCGATCAAAAGGCCGGCCAAAGGGATTACCCATAGGAAAGTTCACAAACACCGTGCGCGGAGCCTTCACTTGCGCACTTAAGTCTCTGGCAGTGGATACCACTACCGTAGAAATGCCGGCTTCTTCTACCACCCGCGCCACCAGACCCATGGTCTGGTGATCGAGCGGTCACGCGGGGACCAGGACAAAGACATCCACCCCTAACGTTCCTCCTGTTCCCTGCTGGAAGCGTGATAGCAGAGTGTGGAGCATGAGAACTGGCGTGCAGGTCCTCACCCTAACGGCAGGCTGGAAGCCCGCGCCAACCGCTCCATCATCAGCACGGCGCAAACTGTCAGCCCGGACAGGAAGAGTTCCGCCGCGTTGATTGCCTCCCCGGGACCGCCATGCGAAGCCAGGTCGTCCGCCACAAACTGGTTGTGACGGGCGCTGTTCAACGCGCGCCCGGGCATACCGCTGCTGTAGGTCCGCACCGTTGCCGTGATATACCGTTCGGTCATGTGACACCTCCTCACTGTCTACCTGTTGCAAGCTTCCTGGGCACCCTGGTCTGCTTCAGCCACGTCGGCGCGCGCCAGCACGTTCCGCGGCCTGAGCAATCACTTCATACGGCTGACAGCCCACGACACCGTACTGCCCGATGATCAGTGTGGGAATGCCAGTCACTCCTATGCTGCTTGCTTCCTCCCGCATGGCGTCAACCCGTTGGAGATACTGGTGAGCACCGATCGCGTGAAGGGCCGCCTCGGGTTCCAGTCCAGCGTCGAGAGCGATTTCGCGTAGGTCTTGCTCGTCTTCCAGGTTCTTTCCGGCTCGCCAGTGTGCGTGCATAGCGGCGTCGCGAAACGCATCGAGCTTTCCCTGCTCACGGGCATACTCAGCGATAGCCAGGGCGCGCCGGGTATTGGGCATGTGGTCGGGAAGCTCCAGGTCGGTGACGCCAAACGACGCCGCGAACTCACGCAAGCCACGTTTCAATTGCGGCAACCGTTCGCGCGGAACACGGTCGGCAATGGGTCTCCCCCCTGGCGGGGTCTCTGGGTGCAGCTCGAATCCGCGCCAGTCAATGTCTATGTCATACTCCTTCTGCAACCTGACCAGGCTGCTTTGCTCCGCGATGAAGCAATACGGTCACACAAAGTCCGAGTACAAGCGTAGCGTCAGAGCAGTCATCGTAGGTCCTCCTTTTTTTCGGTTTCCTCTCTGCCTCAGGCCTCAGCGTCCTTGCCAAGCACCTGGGTCGTAATAATATTGTGCCACACCTGGGCCGTCCCTCCGCCGATGGCAAACATAAGGAG
>JBGPOI010000505.1:0-3982 GCA_041487975.1 Binatia bacterium
CCTGGACGCCTTCTTTGACGGCTTTGTCCGAGCTGCCGGAGCCTGTGGGGCGGCGTTGATTGGCGGGAATATGAGCGCGGCGCCGTGTCTTATGCTCTCGGTAACTTTGCTCGGCCAGGCGCCGCATGGTGTGGTGACCCGTAGGGGCGCGCACGTGGGCGATGATTTGTACGCAACCGGCACGCTGGGGGATGCGGCTCTGGGACTGCGGATGCTGCAAGAGGGAAGAACCACTGCCGATGCACAAATGGTGAGGGAGCGATTTCTCTGCCCTACCGCCCGGCTCGCGGTCGGCTGCGAAGTGGCAGCGCGCGGCCTGGCCACGGCAATGATCGACGTGAGCGATGGGCTGCTACAGGATCTCGGGCATCTGTGCGAAGAAAGCCGCGTCGGCGCGGTGGTCGAAGCACAAGCGTTGCCCCTATCAGTTGCATACCGTGCGGTGTTGGGAGAGCGAGACTGGAGTCTGGCGCTCACCGGTGGTGAGGATTATGAGCTGCTATTTTCTGCGGCGGCGGAACATCGCGCTGCGGTAGACGCGTTGGCCCAAAGGAGTACCTGTTCTATTACTCGTATCGGCCGCGTCGTCCCGCAGACTGAAGGCCTCAACGTACACGGTCCAGACGGGACGACGTACACACCGGCGCACGTCGGTTATGACCATTTTCGCCTGGCTTAAGCATGGACCGCGCGCGCCTTCATCATCTGTTAAGCCGCGTGCAGAGCGGTGCCCTCGATATCGACCACGCCCTTGACCTCCTCAAGACGCTGCCTTTTGAAGACCTGGGGTTTGCCCGGGTGGATCATCACCGCGCCCTACGGAAAGGCTTTCCCGAGGTGATCCTCGGGCAGGGCAAAACCGCCCGCCAAATCGCCGACATCGCCCAGCGATTGGTAGCGCACGGCCAGCACGCGTTGATCACTCGTCTCGATGAGCAGAAAGCGCAAGAGGTGCGTGCAGCCCTCCCGGCGCTGCGTTACTATCCTGATGGCCGTCTTGGCGCTTTGGGCGAGCCTCCTGTTCCCCCTGCTGGGCAGGGGACAATTTTAGTGATCTCAGCCGGAACGGCCGATCTGCCGGTGGCTGAGGAAGCGGCCATCACCGCTGAACTGATGGGCAATCAGGTCGAGCGACTTTATGACGTGGGTGTGGCCGGGCTGCACAGGTTGCTCGGTAGTGTAGAAAAACTGTACACGGCCGCTGTCTTGATCGTGGTGGCCGGTATGGAAGGGGCCTTGCCGAGTGTCGTTGGTGGGTTGGTGGACCGACCTGTCATCGCCGTTCCCACTAGTATCGGTTATGGAGCCAGCTTCAACGGTCTGGCGGCGCTCTTAGCGATGCTCAACTCCTGCGCCGCTGGCATCACGGTGGTAAACATCGACAACGGCTTCGGCGCCGCCGCCGCGGCCGCACTGATTAATCGCCTATCGTGCCCGCCAAAAAACAATCCACCGGCCTGACCAAAGGCCGGACCAAACGCGCTTTACAAGTCGGTTCGCTCACCACCTCGGTCGGCAGCAGCTATCTCTGGCACGCCCTCAAACGGCCCTTCCAAGCCACGGGCAAGAAAGAACAGGAACTGCTCGACCTGCACCTCAAGAATGCGTTGCGCATCGTGGACAGTTCGCGTGAACTGCGCGGCGCCTTCATGAAGCTGGTGCAGATGTTGAGCATGCGCAGCGATATCTTTCCGCCCGAAGTGGTGAACATCCTCTCCGTGGTCCAGTCCTCGGTGCCGCCGATGGACTACAATCTGATCCGCGCCCAGGTGAAAACCGAACTGGGCAAATATCCCGAGCAGTTGTTCAAGCGCTTTGACCGCGAAGCCTTCGCTGCCGCCTCCTTGGGTCAGGTGCACAGAGCCAGACTCAAGAGTGGCGAAGATGTGGTCGTCAAGATCCAATACCCCGGGGTGGACGAGACCGTAGTCCAAGACCTGCAGAACGTGAAGGCGTTGCTCCATATCTTCACGTTGATCACGCGTGATGTCCTGCGCCAGAAGTTCGATGCCGGCGAGATCTACCAGGAAATGGAGGAACGGCTGCGCGAGGAGCTGGATTACGTGCACGAGGCGAATAATGTTGCTCTCTTCCAGCGTCTGTTTGCCGATGATGCCGAGGTCATTATCCCGCAGGTGTATCCGGACTTTTCCTCACGCCGAGTGTTGACCATGGAATTCATCGACGGTTACAAACTGCAAGACATTCTGGCTCCAGGGGTGGACAAGGAACTGAAGGACTGGGTGGCGATAAAGTATTTCCAGATTACCTGGCGGCAGATCTGTGAGTTTGGCATTCTGCATACCGACCCGCATCCGGGTAACTATTTGGTGACGTACCATCCGAAGCTAGCGATGCTCGACTTCGGCAGCGTGCGCGTCTTTCCCGAGGAGATTCGCGCAGGCTATCGCACTTTAGCCAAGGCGATTCTGGAGCGGGACGAGAAAACCATGGCCCGCTGCTTCGTCCTGCTGGGGTATATCGATCCCGGTGTCGATCCGGCTCCGTTAGTGCGGATCATGTACAGCATCTTCGAGTCAGTGCTGGAGGATCGAGTCTATGATCCGCGCGACTTCGATTCTGTCGGTAAGACGATGGAAGTAACGGCTATTGGGTTAGAGAACCGCATCTTCAATGCTCCTGGTCACCGTCTGTTTTTAGTCCGTGCGCTTCTTGGATTGGATTCGTACGTTCATCAGTTCGGCACGGTGACGAACTGGCACCGGTTGTTTCGCAAGTGCATAGAGAGCGTGAAAGAGTAGCCTCGTTGACGGCGACTCTCGAGCAGTCGCCAAGGAGGAATGGGAGCAAGAGGAGAGGACGACCATTCGGTGGGAAACCCGCAAAGCGGAACGGCCCACGACGAAAGTCCCCATACAACGCTTCGACCTTGTAGCCGCACAGCTCTAACAAATACCGCATCTCGTAGCGGTATACGTAACGCAGGGTGAGTGGGCTGTAGGTCTTGGCCAACACCTTACCCTCCTCGTCCAGTTCCTCAAAGATGAAATGGGCATCGAGTATCTGACGCTCGGGGTCAATATGCCCTGCGAACCACACGACAACTCGATGCCCCGTGTCTGGATGGATAAACTCCGAATCCTTCTTCAGGGCAGAGCCAAGAGGACCTAGAGAGGCGGCAATGAGTTCAAGGTTTGGGTCGAAGACGTTGAAGATGAGGCGTCCATCGTCAGCCAGGTGCTCACGAATGCAGAGCAACGCCGGCCGCTGATCCTTCGGGGTCAAGAGGTGCAAGAAGGCACGGTAGGGGATCGTGACCAGCTTGAAACGCCGGCCGAGCGAGAAGTTACGCATGTCGCTGTCGATCAGTTCAACGCGGCTCTGCGTGTCAGGGCTGTATTCTACACCGGGCGAGTAGTAATCGTAGAAGGCAGCGTCGAGGCGGTCGTATTCTTTCATGCCAGTTCCGCCGCGCGTGGGCGTCGATGAGCACGACCCGCCTCCGCAGGCGACGGCTACGCAGGGGAAGGCTTCACACCCCAGCCCGCGGCTGGATGTTTTTACGGATCCACTCGGCGATCGCTTGCGTGCTCACGCCAGGGGTAAAGATCTCTCTCACTCCGGCTTGCTTGAGGACAAGGATATCATCCTGCGGCACGATGCCGCCGCCGAATACCGCCACATCATCGGCCCCTCGCTCTTTGAGCGCATTGAGCACGGCCGGGAATAAAGTCAGGTGCGCGCCGGACAAGATGCTGAGCCCGACCGCATCCACGTCCTCTTGCACAGCCGTCTCGGCGATCATTTCCGGGGTCTGATGGAGCCCGGTGTAGATCACCTCAAACCCGGCGTCGCGCAGCGCCCGGGCAATGATCTTGGCTCCCCGGTCGTGGCCGTCCAGGCCGACTTTTGCCACGAGAATACGCAGTACTTTCTCTTCAGCCACAGGAACCCTCCGAATAAAGCTATTAGCTTAAATGATGAACGCGGAGCGCTGAACGATGAACTGGATTACTACAGC
>JBGPOI010000506.1:0-3971 GCA_041487975.1 Binatia bacterium
GAACCGCACCTTCATCCAAATGGAGTTGCGGCACAACCTCACCGATCTGATCGCCGGTCGGTACACTGGGTTGCTTGCGCCGTTGCACTATCTGCTCGCGCCAATTCGCTTGCTCGACCCCGACGATGTGGATTATTTCGTCACCTATCGCGGCGAGTATGACGGGGTGTGGGATTACGGCCCGGATGTGTTCAGCGAACGTTTTGTGCGGAACGCCGCTGGAGACAAGCTCGACACCCGCCAGCGCCTGCGTCACCGTCACCGTCTGTTCGAGGCCTATGTCGATTACACCAAGGGGCCGCTGTTTCTGCGTATCGGCCGGCAAAACCTGTCGTGGGGTGAGACCGACGTCTTTCGTTTGCTGGACCAGATCAACCCGCTCGATGCCAGCTTCGGTGGATTTCTTGTCGCCCTCGACGAGCGACGGGTGCCACTCGATATGCTGCGAATGGTGTACGGCTTGGGCAGTCGCGGCCCCTTCTCCGAACTGGACCTTGAGGGCTTCGTGGCCCTCGACGATAAAGTATCTGACCCTGTGCCTTCCGGCTCACCCTGGGCGACGCCGAACCCGCCCGGGATCAATGGGTTTGTGAAAAAGCCGGCCAGGAACTTCACTGATGCTCGCGGCGGCGGCCGCATTCTCGGTGTGGTGGGAGACTTCACTGTGAGTGTGGCGCACTATTACACCTACCTGGACTCTTCTATCTTACGGGTTGTGACCCCGGAGAAAGCCCCGGGAACCCGGCCTGGGCAGTCCTCGCCGATGGCCCCGCCGATCAATTTGGGCGAGTTCCAGGCCGCGCTGGCCTCGGGTCAGACCTCACGATTCCTGGTCGATCACTTCCATGCCAATGTGATGTTTCCCAAAGTGCAGATCAGCGGCGCCACTATGAGCTTTAGCGTGCCGCGTTTCTATGCGGTGGTGCGGAGTGAGTTCGCCTATTTTTATGCCGAGCCGTTCTTTCTCAATTCCGCCCCCAATCAGATTCTCGGACCCGCAATAACCGGACAGGTCACACCAGGATACAGACAAGTCGGGACCGACCCGGTGACCGGTAAGCCCCTTTTGCGCTACAAAAGCAATATCGACCGGTCGGATGTGGCGCGCTGGTCTTTGGGCGTTGACATCAATCGCTACATTCGCTTTCTCAATCCCCAGCAATCGTTCGTCATCAGTGCCCAGGCCTTCGGCACTCATATTCTGGCCTTCGATGGCACGCCCCTTACCAGAGCGGCTCCCGCCTTCGATTTCGCTCACTTTTCCGTGCCGGTGCGTGATCCCCATCGGCACAACCAGGCGTTTGTCAACCTCGATCCCTACCAGATCATCAACACGCTCTCGATCTCGACCTCGTACCGCTCGGGAGTCATCTCGCCGGCCCTGAATTTCTTTTACGACTGGCAGGGAGCCTGGGTCGTGCAACCTGGGATCACGTTCGTTCGCGATCCCTTCCGTCTACTCGTGCAGTACAACTATATCGATGGGCAGTTTAACGGTATCGGTTTCCTGCGCGACCGGGACAACGTCACCATCCAGTTGGAGGTTGTCATCTGAAGGGGACATGGACACACGCGCAGAGGGAGGACTATACTGCCCCCACTTTTCGATGAGGAGAAGGTCATGGGTCTGCGTACAGCGGAACAGTACAAGGCAAGCCTGCAAGATGGGCGCGAGGTTTATTACCGCGGAGAACGGGTGCAAGATGTGACGACGCACCCGGTGATCGGCGTGGCGGTCGAACACGCCTGTATCGATTACCGCCTGGCCGAGGATCCGCGTTACCGCGACTTAGCTGTGGTCACCGACCCGCAGAGCGGCGAACCCTACTCGCGCTACTACTATCTGCCGCGCAACGCTGAGGACCTGCTCCAACGCAGCCGTCTCATCGCCGCCAGCACGCGCGAAGGGGCAACCCTGGTGGTGCTGATCAAAGAGATCGGTACCGATGCCCTCTTCGCCCTCCATATCGTTGCTGAAGAGATGGCCAAGCGTGGCAAGCCCGAGTACAAAGAGCGGGTACAGAAATACTATCAACTCTGTCGGGAGCGCGACTATGGTGTGGCCGTGGCGCAAAGCGATGTGAAGGGTGACCGCAGCCTGGGGCCGCAAGGGCAAGAGCATCCTGACTATTACCTGCGCATCGTTGACCAACGCCAAGACGGCATCGTCGTGCGCGGCGCGAAGGTCCATACTTCAGTCTCGACCAACACCGACGAAGTGATTGTGTTGCCGACGCGGGCGATGCGCGCTGGTGATGAAGCCTATGCGGTGGCCTTTGCCTTGCCGATCGCGACCAAAGGGCTCAAGTTGCTGGCTAGTTCATACGGGGGCTTCAAGAAGGACCCGTTTGAGTTTCCTATCAGCGCCAAACACAAAATGATGGAGACCCTCACGGTGTTCGATGATGTCTTCGTGCCGTGGGAACGGGTGTTCATGTGTGGGGAGATCGAGGCGGCTGGGTTCCTGGCATTGACGTTTGTCAAATTTCATCGTTTCACGGCGGTGTCGTACAAACTTCCCCTGCTTGAACTGCTCGCCGGCTCGGCACGAGCCATCGCCGAGTACAACGGTGTGGAGAGCGCCGGCCATATCCGCGAGAAACTCACCGAACTGGCCGTCTATCATGCCACCGTACAGGGGCTGATTATTGCCGCGGCGCAGCAACATGTGGTGGTTCCGCCGGGCATCGCCGTACCCAACACCCTGTTGACCAACGTGGCCAAGTACCAGTTTGCTTCCAACTATCATAACGCCGTGCAGATGGTGCAAGATGTGAGCGGTGGACTGCTGGTGACCGGTCCGAGTGTCGAAGACTGGCGCAGCGAGGCGACCGGTCCCTACGTGCGTAAATATCTCGGCGGGAAAAAAGGGATTCCCACCGAACACCGTCTGCGCATGCTGAACCTCATTTCCGACCTGACCGCTTCCGACTATGGTGGCTATCAGGAAGTCCTGGCGGTCCATGCCGAAGGTTCGCTCGAAGCGGAGAAGTTGCAGACCTACCGTGAGTATGATTTCGCGTCTGCTGCAGCCTATGCCCGCGAGCTGGCCGAGATCAAGTAGAGACTGGAGACTTGGGGGAGGAGGACTAGTCTTTAGTCTCCAGCCTCTAGCCTCTTTTCGTGCTGCTCCCTGAACTGTCCGAATAGCGCCAGTTCCTCTGCGGTGTACGTCTTGTACGAGTGGCTGGGGTGGGGGAAGTAAAAGCGCAATACGGATTTCCCCTGGCTGTCAGCGAAAGTGATGAACACACTCACTGAATCGTCGTGGCCGGGCGCTTCGGCAAAGCGGACCTGCGCCACGCTGCTCAAATCGACGTGGATGTGCCAGCCGCTGAACTCGACCGTCGCCCAGGAGTCGGCAAACTCGACCTTCTGCGGTGCGCCGTCGAGGAAGAGTTCACTGACAGCGCCGTCGCGACTTACCGTACAGACTAATGACGGTGTCCGAACGAGATCGGTGAGAAGCTGCTGCACGTGGGGAAGCATAGGTATCCTCGTTCCTCAATTTTTCCACCCGCGTTCCGCAATTGGTTTAATGGACATCTCCGCCGCCGGCCACGTTGATGGATTCGCCGGTGACGTTGTCGGCCTTGCAGAGATAGACAACGCACTCCCCGATATCGGCGGGAGTTTGCTCGCGGCGGAGATAGGTATTCTGCCCGACGAAGCGATCGAAGACCTGGGTGTGATCGATCTTCCAAGCTTTGGCTAACTGCTTGTTAATGACTTCAGTCCACATGGCGGTGCGTAAAAACCCCGGGCACACGGCGTTGACCGTGATATTCATGGGGCCGACTTCTTCGGCCAGCGCTTGGGTGAACCCGATCACCGCGAACTTGGAGGCGCAATAAGCCGCCACCCCCGCCCGGCCGGTTTTCCCTGCCACGGAAGCGATGTTGACGATGCGGCCTTCGCCGCGTTTCTGTAGTTCAGGAATGGCTGCCTGACAGCAGAGGAAGATACCCTTC
>JBGPOI010000507.1:0-3960 GCA_041487975.1 Binatia bacterium
AATCTGCTTCTCGACCTTGAAGAAGGACGATCCGGCTACGCCGATAAAGATCAAGACCACCCCGATGTGGACGACGTAACCGCCATAGCGTCGCGGATTCTTACCGACGAGCCGACTCAGAGCCTGCACGGAGCCTTCGTGTAACATCGCTTGCCGTGCCCGTGCACCACGGTAAAACTCGGAAACGATCGTTCCCAGCACAAACCCAGCCAGGGAAAAGACCACCACCGCATAGTAGTTGTGGTAGCCAAACGTGAAAAACAGAACGCCGGCAGCGAACCCGCTGAGCAACGGCACGGAAAAATTGCGCTTGAGGCTTTTGGCGCTAGCGCGACGCCAGGCAATCACTGGCCCCACACCGGTAAGAAACAGCAGGAGCACTCCCAAGGGACCGTTCACCTTGTTGAAAAATGGCGGGCCGACGGTAATTTTCACCCCGCGTACCCATTCCGACAGGACGGGAAAGACGGTGCCCCAGAAAGTGGCAAAGGCCAGGCCAACCAGCACCCAGTTGTTCAACAGAAAAGCGGCTTCGCGCGAGAGCAGCGAATCCAGTTCGTTCTCACTTTTGAGTTCCGGCAGACGATAGAACAGCAGCCCCAAGGACACGCCAATCACCAGCACCAGAAAGGCCATAAAATACGGCCCGAGCCCCGACTGGGTAAAGGAATGTACGGAAGAGATCACCCCACTGCGGGTGAGAAAGGTGCCGAAGATCGTCAGCGCAAAGGTGAGGATCACCAGCACCATGTTCCACACCTTGAGCATGTTCTTCTTTTCTTGGATCATCACCGAATGCAGGTAAGCGGAGGCGGTGAACCAGGGCATGATGGCCGCGTTTTCCACCGGGTCCCACGCCCAATATCCCCCCCATCCCAAGACCTCATACGCCCAGCGGCCACCGAGCATATTACCCACGGACAGAAAGAACCAGGAGAGGAGAGCCCAACGGCGGGTGGTACGGATCCATACATCTCCAAGCTTTCCGGTGGCGAGAGAAGCCATAGCAAAGGCAAACGGCACCGAGGCGCTGACATAGCCCAGGTACAACGAAGGGGGGTGGATGGTCATCCAATAATTCTGCAACAGGGGATTGAGATCCGACCCTTCCGTGGGAGTAAACCCCAGTCGCTCGAAGGGAGAGGCAATGAAGCACAGCAACCCAAGGAAAAAGAGGGCAATAGTCATGAGCGTGGCGGTCACGTAGGGCATCAACTCACGATTTTTTGCCCGGTTCTGCACCTGCACGATGGTAGAAAAGAAAGTGAGAATGAATGTCCAGAACAGCAGCGAGCCCTTTTGCCCACCCCAGAGTGCGGCGATGGTGTAAGACAAAGGGAGAGTAGAACTGGAATATGCAGCCACATACTCAAGATTGAAGTCACGGGTCACGAGCGCATGCAGCAGGGCAGCGACCGCCATCAGCACGCAGCCGAACACCGCATAGGCGGCATGCGTGCCACTCGCGACCCAGACACTGCGACGCCGGAAAGCGCCCCCTACACTGGTGACAATGGCGTAGAGAGCAAGGACAAAGGCAAGATAGAGGGCGAGGGAACCAAGATGGGTCATATGACAAGCTTTCAGCTCTCAGCCATCAGCTCTCAGCCAAATCCTTTATCTTCCTTCTTTGTTCTGCTGACCGCTGAGCGCGGACCGCTGAGCGCTGACTTCCGGTTCGTACTTGGAGGGACAACTAGTCATAATGGTTTTGGCCGCCAGAGCACTCTCGGCACCATAGCGCCCTTCGACGATCACATCACGGCCTTCAGCAAACATATCTGGCAAAATACCCTGATAGTGAACGGGGACACCAGCGGGGTGGTCGCTTGCACCATCTTTGAAGGGACCCAGGACGAAACTGAGACGCAAATCCTTTGGATCCCAACGTATGGAACCGGCCTGTACCCGGCCGGCAACCCGCACGCCCTCATTGGCCAGGGCCTCCCTTTTCGGGAGGAATTCTTCGATAGTGAGGTAATACGTACTGGTTTCGCGGATACCCGTATAAATCAGATACCCAACCGCACCCACGATAACTAGTACCCCGATAAAAAATTTGCTTTTCCCTTTCATGAATCTCCCTTAGAGCTAACGTATTTTCCCCTGCCACGCAAGAAAGGAAGGCGAATTGATTGACTTTCCACCCACCTTTCTATATGTGGGGAGAGCTTAGCGACACGCCATCCACATCTGGTCACCATGTTCGAATCTCTCAGTGAGAAGCTTGAGGCCGTTTTCCGCCGTCTGCGCGGTCACGGCAAATTGACGGAAAAGCACCTCGAGGAGGCTTTGCGCGAAGTGCGCCTGGCCCTCCTTGAGGCTGATGTCAATTTCCGCGTAGTCAAAGACTTCGTCGAGCGCATCAAAACTCAAGCCCTGGGACAGGAGGTTCTGGCCAGTCTCTCGCCCGAGCAACAGGTCATTAAGATCGTCAACGCCGAGTTGGTGGCATTGCTGGGTGGACAATACACCGAACTCAACCTGTCCGCGTCTCCACCGGTAGTGATCATGCTGGTGGGACTAAACGGCTCAGGCAAAACCACCACTGCCGGCAAGCTTGCTCGCTATCTCCGACTCGAACAGCATCGTTCCCCCTACCTTATCCCGGCCGATACCTACCGGCCAGCGGCAATCGATCAGTTGCGTATTGTCGCTGAGGAAGTAGGGGTCCCGGTGTACCCCACCCCCAATGACGGTTCGGCGGGAAATCCGGTAGACATCGCCAAAGCAGGAGTGGACGCGGCCCGACGTCAGGGATGCGACGTCGCCATCATCGACACCGCCGGCCGTTTACAGATCGATGAAGAGTTGATGCTCGAATTAGAGAGGATGAAGGCTGCGACCCATCCTCATCAGATCCTGCTCATTGCCGACGCCATGACCGGCCAGGAAGCGGTCAACGTGGCTGCCGGATTTCACGCCCGGCTTGAGCTTGATGGGGTGATCCTTACCAAAGTGGAAGGGGACGCCCGTGGTGGGGCAGCGTTGTCATTGCGGGCGGTGACCGGCAAGCCCATCTTGTTCGTTGGTGTCGGTGAAAAACTCGAGGCGTTGGAACCGTTCCACCCCGACCGGGCTGCCTCGCGCATCTTGGGCATGGGCGACATGCTGTCGTTGATCGAGAAGGCCGAGAAGGTCTACGATCAACAGCAAGCCGAGATCTTGGAAAAAAAGCTGCGCAAGAACCAGTTCACGCTGGAAGACTTCCAGGAACAAATGCGCATGCTCAAGAAAATGGGGTCGATCACCGATCTGGTCTCCCTGCTACCTGGCGGCAAGAAGCTCGTGCAGGGGGCAGACATGGAGGCCGCGGAAAAAGAGTTCAAACGCATCGAAGCGATCATCAGTTCGATGACCAAGGAAGAACGACGGAAACCCGAGATCCTCAACGGCAGCCGCCGCCGCAGGATTGCCTCAGGGAGTGGCACCTCAGTGGTCGAGGTGAACCGGTTCCTCAAGCAATATCTCGACGCTAAGAAGATGATGAAAAGGATTGCCCAGTTTGGCGGAGGAAAGATGGGGCGGAAACTTTCTTCTTCCATGTGGGGTAACGGATAAGGACACTAAAGACACTATGGTTACAATTCGCCTTGCTCGCTACGGAGCCAAGAAGAAACCCTTTTATCGCATCGTGGTGGCTGATTCGCGTTCACCGCGCGACGGCCGTTTCATCGATCTCCTCGGATTCTACGATCCGAAGAAGAAACCGGCGGTCGTCCAGTTCAAAAAAGATAAACTCAACCAGTGGCTGCAACAGGGCGCCCGACCCAGCGAGACTGTCGCTCACCTGATTAAAAAGGCTCAACGAGAACCGGTCGTCTGATCTGGCAAAGGGAGAACGCTATGAAGGATCTCGTTTTATACCTGGCCAAGTCCCTGGTGAACCATCCTGACGACGTCGAGGTAAAAGAGATCCAAGGCGAGACCGCCACGATTCTTGAACTCCGAGTTGCCAAG
>JBGPOI010000508.1:0-3954 GCA_041487975.1 Binatia bacterium
ATGTCTTCGCCGTACGCTTCCTGAAAGCGGTGCCGGGCTTCTGTATCGCCCGCGGCGCAGGCACGGATCACATCCAGGATGTCTGAAAGCTGTTGGCTCATAGCTTAGCAGCCTGAGCCATAGCATAGACTCTAGGATCGTCATAGATGCGTGGCAGAGAGGGATAACCACAGCGATGATTCGGAGGGCTAGACCTGTATGATCCATCCCCTTGCCCGTGTCGTGCCTTCTGGACGTAAGACAATCCGCAGCTCCTGAAGATGACTCGGAAAAGAAAAAGAGTGAAGTACCTTCCAAAGCATGTGCGCTTCTGCTTCGGTAAGCATCCTGTGGGAAACCTCTGGCTGGTCCAAACCCACCACATCAATAGGTACCTGCTGACTGTCGGCAAAATACGTCTGCTGCTTTTCCATACGCTCCTTCTCCTTTTGCTAGGAGAAGAAGAATTTTTCGGTCAATTTATTGCAGCGTGTACGAGGTTCTTCGGATATTCTGCCCACTCGCGACACCGCCCCGGTTCCTATGGTATAGAATGCCTAATACTGAGCCGCCAAAGGAGGGTTTCCCATGGCACAGATGCAAGAGTTCATGGTGAGTTGTGGCACCGCCAAAATGCCTGCCCACCTGTCGGTCGAGCGTACGCGCATCCCGCCCGGACCACCGCCGTCCGCCGCACCGCTGCTTGATGCCGCGGAGGCGTTCCGCCGCGCGCTGGCCAATCCAGTCGGCCTGCCGCCGCTGGAAAAGCTGGTGCAGAAAGGTGCCAAGGTCACAATCGGTATCCAGGACGGTCGGGCGACGCATTATCACCCGGAGGACCAAGACCTGCGCATCCTAGGCCTGCCGATCTTGATGAACCTGCTGGAGCAATATGGCGTGCGCCCGGAAGACATCCAGATCAAAGTCGCTAATGCGCTGCACCGCATGTGGACCCGTAAGGAGATGACTCACATCCTTGGCCCCAAGCTCCCTTATACCTTGGGTGGTCGGCTGTCGTGCCTGGACTCGAGCGACATCGACCAGTTCGTTCATCTCGGCATGACCAAACGGGGCATGGAGGTCATGGTCCACCGCTCGGTGGTTGAGTCCGACCTGTTTATCTTCATGTCCACGCCGCAAGGATTCTTTCAGGGGGGCTGGAAATCGATCCTCGTCGGCATGAGCAATTGGGAGTCGATCCGCTATCATCACCGTCCCTGGCCTTTCGCTTCAGGCCATTCGGTGCAGGACCCCAAGAACAGCTCGTTTCACAAACTGTTGAATGAAATGGGCGCGCTGGTTGACGTCGAGCTGGCGCGGCGCGGGCATTCGCCGATCATGAAGATCGAAGGGGTGCTGACCACTAACAAACCGCAGAAGTTCGCCGCCATCGACGCCGGCCTGATCACGCCGGTGCGGGAAATGCATATCGCCATGCTGCTCTCCGAGTTGGTGAGCGATGTGGAAGGGCAAACCGACGTGCTGCTGATGGGCATGGGTGACGGCGATGGTTACTCGCGCCTCTCGGTCTTCAATCCCATTCACTGCCGCAACAAGGCGCTCTCGGCTCTGTTCAACGCCTATCACGAGAACCCGCTGGTGCGAAAAGGCGGCATCTTCATCGTCGCCAACCCGTTCGAGCCCAAGTTCAGCCTCCTTAACCATCCTTCGTATCACACGCTGTACAATGAGGTGCTGCCGGCGATGAAGGACCCGGTGGAGGTGTGGGACACCTACTCCGAGGAATATGCCCACCGGCCGGAGTTCCTGCACAAATACCGCACCGGCTTTGCCTTCCACGGCGCGCATCCGTGCATCCTCTACGGCCAGGGGCTGTACGCGCTCAACCATCTGAGCGCGGTGTTTGCCGCTGGCGTGCCCAAAGAGAATGAGGAAGTAGCCCGGCGCATGGGCTTCGAGCCGTTTCCCACGATCGACGCGGCTCTAGCCGAGGCCGAAGCTCGCCTGGGCCAGGCTTGCTCGATTACTTATCACCCGCATTTGGAGGAGCACGGCTATTTCACTCGCGTGAATGTGAATGGGAAGTGATTACCTCCATACCTAAAGCGGTATCAAGGCTAGGCCAGGGGAATCGATAACACACGACAACTCTGGCCTCGGGCTCTTGCTTGGCTGCCCCGTTTCTTGCCCACACGGTTGTCTTTTGATTCTCCTGAAGGTCTCGGTCATGTTGGATCGGAAGGGCATAACCTCCCTGACTGTCCAGTGTAACGGGGAGCCTTTTTTTAGGTGGATCGTCACGCTTTCTACGAATTGTTCGAGGATTATCCGTTTCGTTTTAGGTGACACTGTTCCCTGCTTGATAGCGGAACGGAATTGTTCAAGCTTCTCGCGGATCGGCGCTGCGATCTGGCTCGTCTCTTCGTCCAGGCTATACCGTGCTATTTCTGCGGCCGTGTGGGTTAGCACGTCCTTTTCACGTTCAATCTCCATTAACTGTTGTTCTATGTCGGCGTCACCAACAGGGGTGGAAACCGCGCTTCGTCCATGTAGATTTTCTCAAGGTGCCATCCTTGCGTCTCGCAGCATCGCTGAATCTGTTCAACTTGAGTCTTGATGCTTTCCCGTTTCTGCTGGATACGACTGGACACCCGGGCATACCCTGCCACCGTAATGGACTCTTGGTCATTCTGATGTGCGAGAGCCGTCATGGAGATGGCCTCCTCTCTTGTTTCTGTCCCTAGAGAATCGATGATCCATTCTTGCCCAACTCAGCGAGGTAGGAGTAGTCCTTGATCTGCCGACCCGGCCTGCGTTTGGGTGGCTTCGCTTTCCATTCGCCCAGCATGAATTTTTCAAGCTGGGAGGGAAGGAAGCGAACGGCGGCGCCCACGCGGAAGTGGGGCACCTTGCCCTCTCCTGTGAGTCGGTAGAGGAATGTTGTTGTCACGCGGAGCAGGTCGGCCGCTTCTTTGATCGTTAATGCCTTTTCCATAAAGCCGCTTCTGTCGCAAACCGGGGAGCCGCAGCTCCCCGGTAGTTGGTTATTCCTGTTGCTCTGTGGCGCCGGCTTCTACTCTCTCCACTTGCGCCGCTTCCCATGCTCGCGGGTTTGTCGGCCAGAGGGGTCACTCCCCAAAGCGCCTTTATGCTCCTCTCAAGCCCCTCACCGGCTCCTTGGGCGCATTCGAGAAGCGTTTCAATCACCAACTTGCGGTCCTCTTCTGTCGTGCCGTCTTGCGTTTCGTCGTTGAGGACCCGCAAAGCGGCAAAGAGGAGGTGCTGAATGTCGCGGGTAGCTTTCTCAATGCCGTGCTCAGCGCCACAGGCTCTGCTCATGCGGCGCTGTTGTTCTTTAGAAGGGTGACATGCTCCCTCAGGCCATGGCTTAGCCCTCCTTCCTGTTGCTCTGCGTCGGTTCCTTCTTGGTCTTGCGCTTGGCCTGCCGTTCGAGCCTGTTTGCATGTTCGATAAAGATCGCACACATATCCATGGTCCGGTTGTGGACCATCCCTAAACTTGGTTGTCCATCGTTCTCTAGGCGTAGATCTACACGGAGGAAGTGGTCATCAAGAAGCAACAAGGCCGGCTGGTCTGAGGTGAGCAATCCAAAAGACGCTTTTAAGCGGTGGTCTTTGCCCCAGAGCCGAATCACAGAACCACTCTCCCCGGCGTCCAGGGTGATCTTGATATCACCCTGCTCGTCGACCAGCTCGATCCGTCGGGCTCTGACAACTTGAGAGGGAGGAATAGGGGATTGTGCCATCGCTCAGCCCTCCTTCCCGCCGGCGAGCGCAACAGGTGAGATGGCCTCGCGGCAGCGATGCAACATCATGTGGCACTCAACGAGCAAGCCGATGGCCTCGGAGCGACGCACCAGGGCCCCCTCTACGGCCTCCTGCACGGTATCAAGTAGGCGCTCCACTTCCGCACCGGTCGGGGTTCCCCAGGGCCAACCCTTCGACGGCTGTCCCTTTGGGCTCCTTGGGGGTCGGCGATCGGCCGTTGAGTGGG
>JBGPOI010000509.1:0-3911 GCA_041487975.1 Binatia bacterium
GAACGGATCAAAGGCTCGGTCGGTGACTGCGTAGTGGCCATGAATCGACGTGCCCAAGAATTGGGCATGAATCAGACCCGCTATCAAACCGTCAACGGCTTGCCGCTGACTGACGGAACTCCTCCCGACATCTCCTCCGCAACCGACATGGCCACTCTGGCGCGAGCGCTGGTCAAGCATAGGCAGATACTCCAGTGGACCTCACAGCATTCTATACCTTTCCGCGATGGCCGAGTTATGCTGCCGAATACTAACCATCTCGTCGGCAAGGTCGCTGGGGTGGATGGGTTGAAGACTGGCTTCACTTACAAAGCGCGCTTCAACCTCGTTACCACGGCACAACGCGACCAGCTGCGGCTGATCGCTGTCGTCATGGGTGGACAAAGCAGTCAGCTCCGCTTTCGTATCGCCGCAGACCTGTTGGAATGGGGATTTGCGCATTTTACTCGCTTGCGACTCATCAAGAGTGGAGAGCCGGTCGGAGGCGAGGTGCGGGTCGAGCACGGCAGTGTTTCCACGCTCCAACCGGTCGCGGCTGCGGATGCTGCTTTTCTCCTGCGCAAAGGCGAGGAGGAAGATTTCCAAGTTTCCCTGCAACTGCCTCCAGTCGTTGCGGCGCCCATTGCTCGCCATCAAGTTCTCGGAGAATTGGTCGTCCGCGACGGCACGCGTGTCCTGGCCATTATCCCTGCCCTGAGCCCTTGGGACGTACCCAAAGCGCGCTGGTTTCCCGCACAGCGGTAAAGGGTTTTCGTGCTGGAGCCCTTGCAATTTGCCGAAAGATGCTTAACCTGCCTGTCTTCCCCCACGTGAACAAGGCGCGCGAAAGGAGAGTATCGCATGGCGAAAAAAGATGTGTTCTTGCATGAAAAAGCGCGGGTAGGCATTCTCCGCGGAATCAATCTGTTAGCTGACGTGGCACAAATCACCCTCGGGCCACGAGGACGGAATGTCCTTTTGCAAAAGAGTTTTGGGGCTCCTGTCGTCACCAAAGACGGAGTGACGGTGGTCAAGGAAATCGAGCTTGAAGACAAGTTCGAGAACATGGGCGCCAAAATGATCCGTGAAGTGGCGCAGAAGACCTCGGATACCGCTGGAGATGGCACAACAACCGCTACTGTTTTGTCCCGCGCTATTTTGCGTGAGGGGCTGCGCCTGCAAGCCGCCGGATTTGATCCCATGGAACTCAAACGCGGCATCGACGCTGCAGTCGACAAGGTCATCGAGGGAGTCAAAGCCCAAAGCCGCACAGTGAAAGGCAAAGAGCAGATCGCCCAGGTTGGCACGATTGCCGCCAACGGCGAGACCGAGATCGGCGAGATCTTCGCCGAGGCAATGGACAGAGTCGGGAAAGAAGGGGTGATCACCATTGAAGAAGCGAAAGGGCTCACGACCACGCTCGACGTGGTCGAAGGAATGCGCATCGACCGCGGCTATCTTTCCCCCTATTTTGTCACGAATCCTGAGAAAATGACCGTGGAAATCGAGGATCCTTATATTCTGTTCCAGGAGAAGAAAATCTCCAATATGCGTGACTTACTCCCTCTGCTTGAAAAGGTCGCGCAGAGTGGCCACCCGATCATCCTTATTGCCGAAGACATCGAGGGTGAGGCCTTGGCGACACTGGTTGTCAATCGGCTGCGTGGCACTCTTCGTTGTGCCGCCGTCAAAGCTCCAGGGTTTGGTGACCGCCGGAAAGCGATGCTCGAAGACATGGCGATTCTTACCGGCGGCAAAGTCGTCGCCGAAGAACTCGGCATCAAACTGGAGAACGTCGCACTCAGTGACTTGGGGCGATGCAAACGTGCGATTATCGACAAGGACAACACGACGATCGTGGGCGGCGCTGGCAAGAAGGACGCCATCCAAGGGCGCATCAAACAACTCCGTACCCAGATTGACGAGACCACCTCCGACTACGACCGAGAGAAGCTGCAGGAACGCCTAGCCAAACTCGCTGGAGGCGTGGGAGTGGTAAGGGTCGGGGCAGCTACCGAAATAGAGATGAAAGAGCGGAAGGCGCGGGTCGACGATGCCATGCACGCGACGAAAGCGGCGGTTGAGGAAGGTATTGTCCCAGGTGGAGGGATCGCCCTGCTGCGAGCGCAGAAAAAGCTCGACGAACTGAACTTTACCGGAGAGCGGGCTCAAGGGGTGGCGATCGTGCGGCGGGCGATCGAGGAACCGCTTCGTCAGATCGCGGCCAACGCCGGTTTCGAAGCGTCCGTGGTGGTGAACAAGGTTAGAGAGGGCAAGGATGACTTCGGCTTCAACGCCGCGACGGAGAAATTTGAGAACCTGTTCAAGGCCGGAGTGATCGACTCCACCAAGGTCGTGCGTGTCGCCCTGCAGCACGCCGCCAGTGTAGCCGGGTTAATGATCACGACCGAAGCCGCGATCGCGGACATGCCGGAAAAGAAAAAAGCGGCACCCGCAGGAGGTCACAGCCACGGCGGCGATGAATTCGATGACGAATATTAGGCGAGGATAGGCCCTCCCCTCCCCCCTTTTTTGCCGGGAGAGATGCTTTTCCTACGAGAGGAAAGAAAGGGGTGGGTCCGGTGGAAACGATAACGTAATTATGGCAACATACACAACTAATATACTTAGGAAGGGGGTGAGCACGATGCGGGCTTCTGGAAGGATTGCAACTGGGATAGCAGCGGGAGCACTGCTAACAATGATCAACCTGGGATGCGCGGCGAAACAACCTGAGATCAAAGACACCTGGACGGCAGCGACTACACAAGCGAATTCCTCCGCCAGCAAGGCCGAGGCGGCGGCAGGCCGAGCCGAGGCGGCGGCAGGCCGAGCCGAGGCAGCAGCGAAGCGGGTCGAAGACTCCGCTGCGCGTGTTGAAGCAATGTTCCAAAAATCTATCAAAAAGTAACAACACCGACCAGACAACAAGGCAGAGCGCCTTCTTTCTCAGAGAGCCGCTCTGCCTCTCACCTGTTCTCGATCTTGGCAGTCAAACCTTCAACGCGCCCACGTTCTTCTTCGCCTACTCAGAACTGTTCTCCTGTCAGCAGACACGACTTCTCTCTTATCAGCCTCTTCCCCAAGTCAACTCTAAGTGAGCTTGACCAGCGGCCGATAAGGAGTAAAAAAGTGTACGGGGGAATCGGCCAGAGTTTCGTCTTGGCTCCAGAAAGGAGAGTGCCGTGCAAATCCGCGGCGCGGCAAGAACGGACAGGGGCAAGGTGCGCCAGAAAAACGAGGATGCCTTCGGGTTTTTTCCCGACGCAGCCTTTTATGTCGTGGCGGACGGCATGGGGGGGCATGCCGGTGGAAAAGTAGCCAGCGATTTGGCAGTGGAGGCGATGCGACTCTCTGTACAGGAAACTGAGGAGGAAGCACTAACCCCGGTCACCGATCCACACGGATGGCGCTCGGTGGGGTGGCGCCGGCTCCAGATTGCTATACAACAGGCGAACAGCAGAGTGTTCGAAACCAGCCAGCGAGAGCCGAATCTGAAAGGAATGGGGACGACGATAGCAGCGCTGCTCTTTGACGACGAAGACGGCTTGGCCACCATCTGCCACGTGGGGGATAGTCGGGTGTACCGACTGCGAGCGGGAAGCATCGAGCAACTTACCGAGGATCATTCGTTAGTGCAGCAGCTTTTCCGGGAAGGGAAAATCACGCTACAGGACGCGAAGACCTTCCCTCATCGTCACGTACTCACGCAAGCAGTAGGGGTGAGTCCGAGCGTTCAACCTGCCGTGCGCGTGGAGAAGCCGCAGCGAGGAGATATTTTCTTGATCTGCAGCGATGGGGTGCATGGCAGCATGGAAGAAACGGAGATCCTCAGCGTCATTGCTCAGCAAGAAGCCGATCTCCAGAAGGCCTGTGACATTCTGGTGGACTTAGCCAATGACCGAGGCGGCTGGGACAACAGTACCGTCATC
>JBGPOI010000510.1:0-3909 GCA_041487975.1 Binatia bacterium
CACTTCGAACTTTAAGACCCTCGCGCCGCGGCTGTTCGGCATGGCTGGGATTACACCGCAGGATGTTGACGTCGCGCAGATCTACGAGAACTTCACTGGCGGTGTGCTCATGAGTATTGTCGAACACGGCCTCTGCGCAGCCGATGAAGCCGAAGCGTTCTGCACCGGCGGTAACCTCGAGTGGCCTGACGGCAAACTGCCTATTAACACCAGCGGCGGAAATCTCGCTGAGGCCTACATGCACGGGCTCGAACTGGTACTGGAAGGCGTACGGCAACTGCGCGGCGCCTCAAGCTGCCAAGTGAAAGATGCGCGCGTCTGTCTCGTCGCCGCAGGGCCGATGGTGTCGCCGGTGAGCAATCTGCTGCTGCGGAATTAGCAAGCTGACGAAATATACCGCTTTCACCCTTCGACAAGCTCAGGGCGAACGGGTAGGTATCAAAACTATCGGAGATTATCCGTTCGCGCTGAGTCCTTCGACAAGCTCAGGACAGGCTCTGTCGAAGCACGGACGCAGTAGGGAGAACCTCATGGCTCACAACTCCAATATGACGACTCCATACATGCCCGCCGGCATGCCTCTGCCCGCACCTATGCCCGACGGACTTGATGCCGCTTTCTGGGAGGGCACGAAGAAACATCGACTCCTGGTGCAACGCTGCCAAGCCTGCGGGACTTTTCAATTCGGCCCGGAGTGGATCTGTCACAAATGTCGCTCAGACCACGTCGGCTGGCACGAGTGTTCGGGGCGGGGCAAGATCTACGCCTTCGAGCGCGTTTGGCATCCGGTGCATCCCGCACTGCGAGACCGCGGCCCCTATCTGATCGTCCTGGTCGAACTGCCCGATGCCGGAAACGTGCGTATGGTGGGCAACCTGCTCGGCGATCCCCAGCAAAACGTAAAGATCGGGGATGACGTCGAGGTGGTCTGGGAAGACCACGAGGACGTGACGCTTGTCCAGTGGCGGCTGGTTTCAGTACGGTAAATTTCGTCCGTCATTTGACAGCCGAGGGAAAATCGCCGCATAATCCTTCCATGTCAAAAGACCCCAACGGCACGGTTCAGGCCGAGGCTCGCCGACTGACTGCCATCATGTTCACCGACATGGTGGGCTTCAGTCGTCAGATGGGCGCCGACGAAGCGGGCACGCTGCGAGTGCTGGAGGTCCACAACCACATCATCCAACAGGCAGTGGCTGAATACGCCGGTCATGTCATCAAGACCATCGGTGACGCCTTCCTGGTGGATTTCCCCTCGGTAGTCAACGCCGTGCAATGCGCCCAGCTTATTCAGGCGCAATTTCGTACTGACAATGCTGAGAAGGAGTTGGCGGAACAGATTCACCTCCGCATTGGCATCCACCTCGGCGATATTGTGCAAAAAGATGGGGACGTGTTCGGTAATGGGGTAAACATCGCCTCACGATTGCAGCAGATGGCCGACCCGGACACCATTTGCCTCTCGGACATGGTCTATCGCGACGTGGCCAAGAAGCTGAATTTGGGAACGGTCGTCTCGTTGGGACGGCCAAAGCTGAAGAACATTGCCGAACGGTTCCAAGTCTATGAGTTGCTGCCTGACCCGCCCAAAGGGCTCCGTCAAGCCTTGCATGTACAACGGCTGAAGCTTAGTCGTAGGGTGAGCCCTGCCCAGCGAATGGTGGCGGGTGGGCTGCTCATCGCCGGCGCTGCCTTAACTGTTTGGTATCTTGTCCTGCCAACATTCATCACTCATCGTTCATCATTCATCGTTCAGGAGGCGCAGCCTCCGTCGCTTCCGCTGCCCGACAAGCCCTCCATCGTGGTGTTGCCTTTCGCCAATATAAGCGAGGACCCCAAGCAAGACTATTTCAGTGCTGGTATCACTGAAGACCTGACTACTGACCTCTCCAAGCTCTCCAGCCTGTTCGTCATCGCCTGCAACTCGGCCTCTATCTACAAGGGCAAGGCAGTGAAGGTGCAAGACGTAAGCCGGGAACTGGGAGTGCGGTATGTATTGGAAGGGAGTGTCCGCAAGACCGACAGCCAGGTACGGATCACGGCCCAGTTGGTGGATGCCACCACCGGCTATCACCTGTGGTCAGAGCGGTATGACCGGCCGTTGCAAGACCTGTTTGCCCTGCAAGATGAGATCAGACAAAAGATCGTGCTTGCTCTGAAAGTGAAGCTGACACCGGAGGAGCAAGAACGCTTTAAGCGCGCCCCGACCAACAGCCTGGATGCCTATGACTACTACTTGCGCAGCTTGGAGTTCGGGTTGCCCCCCCTCACAAAAGAAGCCAACGCGCAGGCACGAAAGATGTGTGAACGAGCCATTGCGCTGGACCCGCAGTATGCCGCGGCGTACGCGCGTCTGGGTGCGACCTACTGGTGGGAGTGGTTTTTGCAGTGGAGTCCGGATCCCCAGAACCTGGAGCATGCCTTTGCGCTGGCGCAGAAGGCGGTCGCCTTGGATGAGTCTTTGCCCGTAGCCCACCTGACCCTGGGTTTTGTCTATCTGATGAAAAAACAGCATGACCAAGCCCAAACTGAGATGGAGCGGGCCATTACGCTCGATCCCAACTTTGATCCTGGCTATGCGGGGCTGTCATTCGTTCTCGACTCTGTCGGGAAGCCGCAGGAAGCCATTACCGCGGCGACGAAGGCGGTGCGCCTGAGCCCTCATCAACTGAACTCCTTGAACACATTAGGCCAAGCCTACTTTGCGGCAGGGTGGTATGAGGAAGCCATTACTATTTTCAAGCAAATCCTTGCCCGTATCCCTGATCATTTTTTGGCTCACTGGTGCCTAGCGGTCATCTATAGTGAGTTAGGGCGGGAAGAGGAGGCCAAGGCTGAGGGAGCAGAAATTCTGCGGATCGTTCCCAATTTCTCTCTGGAGGTTGGGAGGCAGAAGTGGGTCTATAAAGATCCAGCGGTGACAGAGCGTTATATCGCCGCCCTGCGCAAGGCGGGGCTGAAGTGAGAAGAAGCAGTCAGCGATCAGCAATCAGCGGTCAGCCAGCGTGGAAGAAAGTCGGGCAACTGTTGTAGGTGGCCCGACAATTTGCAAACCGTCAGCTTCGAAAACCCGCCAGTCGTCCACGTCATACGTATAGACAGATACAACTCCCGCCTCCAACGCCGCTGCCGTATGCCGGGCATCATGGACTCGTCGCGCTGTCAGTCCGTGCTTGGCTGCCAGCTCCAACGTTTTCAATGCCACTCCCAGGCTCTCGTTCAAGACCGCGATAGCCGATGGAGGTTCTACCAGTAACCGCACAGCCTGTGCTGCCTCCTCTGGGTCGTGACGAGGCTCTGCTTTCTCCCACGTCAACGCTCCATAGACCTCGCTCAAGATCCCGGTTGTTGTGCACGCTGCGAACTCTCCCCGTCGTGCCTGCTCAACCAAAGGGCGAGCCTCTGCATGTCGCGGGTCTCCCGTGAGCAAAGCTCCGATGAATACTCCCGCGTCGATCAGCACCCATCCAGGCGTCTGCCCGCCCTCAGTTTCGGGCATAGACCGCGTCCTTCCAGCCTTCGGGTACATGGCCCTCTAGCTCTGGCAGTGGCTGCAAGCTCGGCTTCGGCTCGATGACGACTTCCTTGCCACCAGGGAGAAGAACAGTCACGACCAAGTTCTGATCGGCGACCTCTTGAAGGATCTTCTCTATTGAACCTTCCTTCAGCTCAGCTAGCGTCAGTGTCTGACCTACCATAATAGTTTCCCTCGGCACGATTCTCATTCTCTCTTATTTGAACTGGATCAGCTCGATCACTGTCCCGTCCGGGTCGGTGAAACAGACAAACGACGAGTTGCTGCCATCGGGGTTTTTCATCACCTGCGGCTCGGAGAAGAACTCCACCCCCACCATCTTTGCCGCTTTGACCGTGTCGCAAACTTCCTGAAGATTATCGGTCCACAAAGCG
>JBGPOI010000511.1:0-3895 GCA_041487975.1 Binatia bacterium
AACATCAAACCAAAAAATCGCCTGGCCGGTGCCGAGAGCGGCTTCATAATTGCCGTACTGCACTCCTGGTGAGGTGAACGCTCCTTCGCCCAGAGCGCCGAGCATCATCAAGTAATGGGCAAAACGGCCCTCGGGCGCGCAGCGCTTGCGGTACTCTTCCGCCAGCCCGATCACACCCGCATGATCGCCGTGGCGAAACATCGCCATAATACGCTCGTCGAAATCGCGGTTCTCCGGGGAAGAGATGTGAATCGGATCGGCGGCGGTGTGGTCCAGCACCTTGTCGTACTCCCAAAAGCGGTGGGACATCCCCCCTGCCGCCACCAGCACGATACGGCGATCGCTGTGCGCGATGCTCGCGCCAATTGCCCGACCAAAAGCAAGATCGTTCTGCACGCCGGCAATCTGACACACACCGATGGAGAGCACCCGGCGAGTCTTCTCCGGATTAAAATAGGCCATAGGAACCAGCGTGGGATAATGGATCGGCATGCCGCGGTAAGTGGAAGCGAAGGCGCGTACTCCCTTCTCTTTCGCCGTTGCCGCGATCGCCTGCGCTAATTCCGGGTCACCGGCATAGTTGTATTGATGTTCGTGCAGCAGTTCGGGTACTTCCTCGGAAGTATACACGCCTTCCAGCCGCGGCGCAGCGTTGAGCACGTACTGAATCGTGGAGAACCAGTGAGTGTCGAAGACCAGGAACGTGTCAAAATCGAGTCCGGCCAGGCGTTCGCGATAGAGTTGTTCCATCGCACCGTAAAGGGTCGTGACTCCCCTGCCCATGTACGCCTTGCGCTCAGCCTCACCGAAGATCATCAAGCGAGGAACATGGGTGGTGAACACCGCGGCAACGATTTGACCCATAGGAATCTCCTTCTGAACCTTCGGTTCTCTGCGCCGTTGTCACCCTGAGCGAAGTGAAGGGTCTCGTCTTTTGATGAGATTCCTCGCCTTCGGCTCAGAATGACAGCACAGGAAGTTTCTTCTTTGAATGCCTCTTGGTATCAGTCCTCTTCCTCCCGCGCCAGAAATTGTCGCACCCGGTCCATCAGCGGCTCCTTATCGTAAATGCCGTAGAGTGCCGAGGCCAGGCGCACCGGATCGCCAAAGAAAAAACGCTCATACAGCGTCTGCCGGCCACCGAAGGCACTACAGGCGATGTCCCAGGCCAGCCGGAAAAGTTTCACCCGCTCCCGCGCAGCTAGTTTGGCGACCACAAAGTACTGCTCGATATCTTCGCCGATCGGACTGTCGAAGACCGACTGCGGTGGCGTAGCCATGAGGCTCGATGAACTCAACAGTTGCAAAATCTCCACCATACGCGGATACATCTTGGGAAAGACGTTGCGCGCCACGTCGAGCGGCGGTCGGTGCGGGCACATCACCCCCCAGCGGTCGAGGGCCGCGTCGGCCTCACCGGCACGCAGGCAGGCTTTCATCAGTTCGAGGTTGACGATGCACTCGGCGATCTTCTCGTGCACGTGCGGGAACTCGGTGGCGCCGATGGAATCCACCACCAGGCAGGCGACGCCCAACAAGAACTCGGCTTTCGCTACATTCTTCACCACCACCTGGTGCATCATGTGCACCACGGCGTTGGTGGTAGCATAGGCCGCGTTACACAAGAAAGGATCGGCTTTGAGGAACACGCGCTCCCAGGGCACTAACACATCGTCGAAGATCACCACCGCGTCCATTTCTTCAAAACGGGAACCCAGAGGATGGTCGAAGTGGGAGCGTTCATAGTCGAAGGACTCGCGGCAGATGAACTTGAGACCCGGCGTGTCGCAGGGAATGGCGAAGGCGAAAGCAAAGGGGGCGGTATCACCCGCAGCCCTCAGGACAGTGGAAGGAAAGACCGCGAGTTCATCGGATAACGGTCCCAGAGTGGCAAGAATACGCGCCCCGCGAATGACCATGCCGGTATCGCTCTCCTTAACGATGCGGGCGGCAATCTCCGCGCTCGGGTGCCCAGTCGCAGTCAGGGCACGATTGGCCTGCGGATTCACCAACGTGTGGGTCAGGCATAGGTCGTTTTCACGGATGTAGGTGTAATAATTGCGCACGTTGTCGGCAAAACGAGGATCGTTCTGAGCGTAGAAGTCCGCTGCCGCCGCCGAGGCCATAATGCTGACATTGAGATAGTCCGGCGAGCGTCCGAGCATGCCGCCGCTATAGCGCGCCCAGTGCAACATCATGCGCGAGCGCCGATGCAGGTCTTCGAGCGAACGCGGAGTGATGAACGAAAGCCCTACGCGTTCCCCACTAGTCGGTGAGATATAGGTCATCTCGTCGCGCAAGGCTGGGGCATGTTGCATGTCGTAGAGGTGCGCGATCGACCGAGCGCCGCGAGACAAAGCCGGATGCGCGGTCACATCACGTATCCGCTCACCGCCGAGCCAGATTTCCGGCTGACGCTCCTTTAGTCCCTGCAGGTACTCAGCTCCGCTCCGTGCTGGCATGATGGCTCCACTTCAAGAGTAACGAGGACTGAGGACTGAGGACTGAGGACTGAGGACTGAGTAAAGGCCCCATCGTTGTTTGTTTCGTCCTGCTCAGTCCTCATCACTCATTACTCAGTCCTGTCGTAAGGTATACACACAAACTTCGGTTCGGTGTAAAATTCCAGACTGTAACGGCCTCCCTCGCGGCCAAAGCCGCTTTCCCGCGCTCCGCCGAACGGGGTGCGCAGGTCGCGCAGGAAGAAACTGTTCACCCACATCATGCCAGTCTTAACCGCGCTGGCAACCCGGAGGGCGCGGTTTATATCCTGGGTCCAGAGAAATCCCGCCAGACCGTAGATCGTGTCGTTGGCCAGACGAACCGCCTCGGCTTCGTCATGAAAACGCTGGACCGACAGGACCGGACCGAAGATCTCCTCACGGCAGATACGCATCGAACTGGTCACCCCTTCAAACACCGTGGGCAGGAGATAATTGCCCTTTTGCAGCGCTGGCTCGTTCGGCCGTTTGCCGCCTGTCAACAGCCGTGCGCCTTCATCGCGGCCGGACTGGATGAAGCCTTCGACCCGCTCCCGATGCTGGGCGGTGATCAGCGGGCCGAAGTCGGTCGCAGGATCAAGTGGATCTCCAACTTTCAGGCTGGCCACTGCTGAGAGAAAGCGATCCATAAACCGATCATAAATCGCGTCCTGCAAAATCAGGCGTGAGCCAGCCACGCACGACTGGCCCTGGCTGCGAAAGATGGCGCGGACCGCGCCTTTTACGGCCAACTCTAGATCAGCATCGGCAAAGACAATGTTCGGTGATTTACCGCCGAGTTCGAGAGAGACCCGCTTGAGCGTGTCCGCCGCCGCGTGCATCACGCGTTTGCCGGTCGCGACACCACCAGTGAATGAGACGGCATTGACGTCGGGATGGGTGGTCAGCGCCGCACCGACCTCAGCGAAGCCGGCGATCACGTTGAGCACGCCGGCAGGCAAACCGGCCTCTTGCGCGATCTCACCGAGCTTCATCAGACTTAAGGGCGCCAGTTCCGACGGCTTGAGCACGGCCGTGCAGCCCGCCGCCAGGCACGGCGCCAGCTTCCAGGTGCCGAGCATCATCGGCGAGTTCCAGGGAATGATAATCCCGGCCACGCCCAGGGGTTGGCGCATGGTCACGCTTAACAAGTTGACATCCTGCCCGAGCGAGTTGCTTTCGCTCCAGTGGGCGTCCTGGGTCCATTGCGACAGGGCATCGGCGAAGAACGAAAAGTTATTGGCCGCCCGGGGAATGTCGTGCCCGCCGCTTTCCTTGACCGGCTTGCCGACATCGAGGCTCTCGATCCGTTCCAGCTCTGGCGCGTGTTTGAGCAGCAACTCGGCGAAACGGCGCATCAGCTTCGCCCGTTCAGTGGTTTTCAGTTTAGGCCAGGGACCTTGGTCAAACGCCTT
>JBGPOI010000512.1:0-3888 GCA_041487975.1 Binatia bacterium
GTGCAATCGCGCATCGGCACGTCGTAATGACCCAGCGTGTTCCGCTTCCCTCCGCCTTGCGTGTTGGGGCCAGTCGAGAACAGAAAGTTCCCCGGGAAAGTCCGTGCCGCGGCGCGACTCCGCTCCGGCGCGTCGCCGTGTAAGGCGATGCCGTGCCACAGGGCCTGTGGATTCAGGCCCCAGCCCAGGTGTGAGACTGCATAGGGGTCCCGGTCGTCCGCGTGGCGTTTGTTGTCCGCCAGCCAGTCGGCCATGAGTTTGGCATCCAGGCCGCCCTCGATGTTGGTGATAAAGCCGTCGCGGATCTCCAGCCGTACCGCGTCCTGCACGTAGCGGCAGTAGGGCAGGATGACGATGTCACCGGGCTGCAACACTACCGTGCCGTTGGCTGACTCTTCGTTAGGGAAGGTATGCACGTGACCTGCGCCCCAATGATCAAAATGTCCGGGCTCGTCGGCAAACCCGTACTGGCTCATTACTGGATATTCGCCGCAGCGATAGCGCAGGTCGGTGCCAGCCTCGCTGAGAATCCTTGCCTCCCGCGTCCGCTCCAGCCGCCGGTGGGCATGCAACACTGCCTCTTTGAGGCCCGGCGGCGCCAGCAATTGTTCCAACTCATCCGGCCCGTCGATAATCATCAACACCCGCGTGCCGCCGTTCAGCACCTCTTTCAGCCAGCCGGTGAAGAGCGGCACGTGAAAACACACCACCAGGTCGGCTGCCTTGACCGCCTCAAGCGTGCCCTTGCACTTGCCCACGGTCGCCACACCCACCTTGGTCCAGGACGGGATCGAGTTAACACACATCTCGTAGATATCCGCGCCCAGTTCGTCCGCGGCGGCGAACGCTGCCTCGACATATTCTCGCCGAGTGGCGAGATCGGTCAGCAGCGCGACCGTCTCCCCCGGCCGCACCTGACTCAGAGTGAACTCCTTGCGGTACAGCGGCCCTAATTTTGCCGGATTGACCTCTTGCGTCCGGATTCCAGCTTGCATGGCCATACACGCAACTCCTTATCTCAGTTGCTGGCGCTCGTCTCAACTGTTTTCCACCACGGGTGGTCGCTGCCGCCAAAAGCCGGTGGCCTGTTCAAAGGCGTGGGCTAACTGAAGCACTCCCCAATCGTCCTGGTGCCGCCCGACGATCTGGACACCGACCGGTAAGCCTTCGGGTGTGAAGCCACAGGGAACCGAGATGGCGGGCAGACCGGTGACACTGATGTAATAACAGGAGCGCATCCAGTCGAGATACGTGGTCATTTTTACTCCGTTGATCTCGGCCACGTAGCGCTGCTGCACGTCGAAAGGTGGCACCTGGGAGACCGGGAGAATCAGGTACGCATATAACTCCATGAATTCGCGGAGACGGTGGTACAACACGGTCCGTTGGCGTTCCGCGCGTCCGATTTGCGCGCCGCTCAGCTTCATGCCCTCTTCGGTGTTCCAGATGACGGTGTCTTTCATCTGTGCCCTATGGGTCTGGAGCAATTCGGCATAGGCGAGTTCAAAGAGCCACGCCCGCCAAATTTTGAAGACTTCGTCCGCATCAGTGAAATCCGGCACTGTCTCTTCTATGACACACCCCAGCGACTCGAACACCTGGCGCTGCTGGTCAATGACCGCGGTCACGCGCGGGTCCACCGGCAGCCCGCCCACGTCAGGACTCCATGCGACACGAACGCCGGTGAAGCTGCGCTCCAGAGGGCGCAAGAACAGCTGCCCAGGCTCACTGATGGAAATGGGCGAACGTGGGTCTGGCCCGGCGAGGGCGCTCAACAAGAGCGCGGTATCTTGTACCGTGCGGGCCATGGGACCCTCGACCGGGAGTGGACACCAGCCGACGCGATGAGGCCAGACCGGTACTCTGCCGGGCGATGGACGCAAGCCCACAATGTTGCAAAAGCTGGCCGGGTTCCGCAGCGAACCACCCAGGTCGCTGCCATCGGCAATGGGCAACATACCGCAGGCCAGAGCCACGGCCGCGCCGCCACTGCTGCCGCCGCACGTCTTGCTCAGATCGTAGGGGTTGAGGGTCTCGCCAAACACCGAGTTATAGGTTTGTGAGCCGGCGCCGAACTCGGGCGTATTGGTCTTGCCGACGGTGATGGCTCCGGCGTTCCGTAGCCGTTCGACGATGATCTCGTCTTGCTCTGGCACGAAGTCCGAGAAAATGGGCGAACCGAAGGTGGTGCGAATGCCTTTTGTCAGCACCAGATCTTTGTGCGCGATTGGTAATCCGTATAACGAGCCGACCTCGGCGCCCCGCGCCAGCGCTTCGTCAGCCGCACGCGCCCGCGCCAGCGCCTGTTCGGGGAGGAAGGTCACAATGGCGTTCACTTGCGGGTTGACGCGTTCGATCTGCGTCAGATGAGCCGCCATTACCTCCTGGCAGGAAAGGTCTTTCAGGCGGATGCGACGGGCAAGCTCTGTCGCGGTGAGAAAGCAAAGTTCCATGCTGGCCATACCGGGCTCCGTGACGCCGACCGTCGTTGTTTAATCCGCAAGCACCGCGTCAGCCTCGATTTCGATGAGCATATCGGGGTGGATCAAGCGGGCAATCTGGACCAGGGTGGAGGCGGGCCGGATGTGGGCGAAGAATTCGGCGTGCGCTTTGCCAATCGCGTCGGTGTGCGCCAGGTTAGTGGCAAACATGCGCGTGCGCACCACATCTTTGCAGGAAGCGCCAGCCTGCTGTAAGGCTTGCTCAATCGTGCGCAGCGTCGCGACGGTCTGGACATAGGGGTCGCCCACACCCACGACCGTGCCGTCCGGCTGGATGGCAGTGCTACCGGAAACGAAGACCAGGTTACCGATCTTCACTGCGCGTGAGTAGCCGAAGGTCGCTTCATACGGACCCCCAGAGGAAATGTTCGTGCGGGTGGCCATGAAATCCCTCCTTTTCTTCGTAGGGTGCATTTATGCACCATTTCTCTCGGTGCGCAGAGCGCACCCTACCAAGAGGTTTCACAGTTATTGCCAGAGTAAATTCTGGAAAACCCTCATTAACCCCTTTTGCGGAGACCCCCACCTGAGCCTCGACCTTACGCCTTTCGCGGCGCGCGGCTGGTAATCACCTCGTCGATCAGTCCATACTCCCGGGCTTCGTGACTGCTGAGGAAACGGTCCCGGTCGGTATCTTGCTCGATGTGCGTGAGCGTTTTCCCGGTATGTAGACTGAGGATCTGATTCAGATCTTCCCGCACCCGCAGGATCTCGCGCGCGTGGATGCCGATGTCACTCGCCTGACCTTCCACGCCACCCCAGGGCTGATGAATCATGACGCGCGCGTGGGGGAGAGCGTAGCGTTTCCCCTTGGCGCCGGCCGCCAGGAGCAGAGCGGCCATGCTGGCCGCCTGGCCGACACACAGGGTGGATACATCCGCCCTGATGTATTGCATGGTGTCATAAATCGCCAGCCCCGCGGTCACCGAGCCGCCCGGCGAGTTGATGTAAAAGTGGATATCCTTTTCGGGATCCTCGGCTTCGAGAAAAAGGAACTGCGCGGCGATGAGTGCCGCCACCTCGTCAGAGACGGCTGAGCCGAGGATCACGATGCGATCTTTGAGCAAACGGGAGAAAAGGTCGTACGCCCGTTCCCCCATGCCCGTCGTTTCAACTACTGTAGGAATGATATTCATAGCAAGAAAGACCTTATCCTAATCTGGCTGCTCTTGCCAGCAATGCCGGTTTTCTTGACAAGCGTGGCTGCGGCTTTCACAATACGCCAACACCTAACCCGCAAGAGAAAGGCCTACGATGGACTTTGGCAGAGGAAATCGTCGAGCAGATCCGGCGGCTCGAACAGGCCGGCTTGCAGCAGATCATGCTCCTGCCTTCCTTTGAAACGCAGTATCGGGTAATCGAAGACTTTGCCCGCAAGGTTATGACA
>JBGPOI010000513.1:0-3863 GCA_041487975.1 Binatia bacterium
GGCTGGCAGCTCCTCATCGACCGCGTCGCCAAACGACCAGCGGATGTGATCGAGCAGTATGTCACGCCACCGCTGGAAAACTGGCTCGTGCGCAAGCTCTGTGATACACGCGTCACTCCACACCTGGTCACATTACTCTCCTTGGCTGGGGCGTTGACTGCGGCGTCGCTGTTTTACCAGGGTTGGTTTTTTCTCGCGGTCTTCCTTGCCTGGACTGCCATCGTGCTGGACGGGGCCACGGGCAAGTTAGCTCGTATCAAGCTGATAACCTTGTCGGTCGGCACGCTTGCACCTCTCGTCGATTTCTTCGCAGAGAACGCCTGGTATCTGACTCTGGCAGGAAACCAGGCACCCAGGCATGGTCCGGCCGCCTGGTATATGGGTCTGGCGATCACCGGGTGCAACCTGAGTGACAAAGTCATCGACGCACTCTTCGCGCGACTGAAGGGGAAGACACTCGATGAGATGTCACTCTTCGATCAACGCTTTCGCCTGGTCGGCGGCTGTCGCAACATTTATCTGCTCATCCTGTGTGCGGGCTTTCTACTGGGCTTCCCGTTCTTTGCGCTCCAAGCAGTCTTGAGCTGGGCGGGAGTGACCTTGCTTACTCATCTGGGGCGAGCCGGCTCTCATCTGCTGCGCCGCTGAATTGAGTGCTTATACCAACTTGCGATCAAAAAGATACTTCACCAACACTATTGTCACCCTGAGCGCAGCGAAGGGTCTCGGATTAATATGAGATTCTTCGCCTTCGGCTCAGAATGACAGTGTTAAAAGTTCCCCCATGAATGCGACTCGGCACTAGGGATGAAAGCCGCGCAGGGGCAACTCCTGCATTCTTCCCTCTTCTTTTGAATCGTTACTCAGTCCTATTTTGCCCGTACCCCAGCTTGTAGGTCACCATCCCTTTGGCAATTCGCTCGCCAGCGGGAGAGGTTACATTCACGTCCACGAACACCACGCTGCGACCGCGGCGGATCACTTGGGCTTCAGCGGTGAGGTCCACGCCTTCGGCTGCGGCCATATAATTCACCGTTAAGTCGATGGTTGCTCCACGGGTGACGCTGGCATCAACATTCGACCAGACGGCCACCACGCCGGCACTATCAATCAATGAAGCGATAGCGCCACCGTGCACGATCTCTGCCGCGGTGCGTAACTGCGGACGAAACGGCAGGCGCATGCGGCAGAAGTCTTTTGTTACCTCCTCAATCTCCAAACCCAACAATGTAAAAAATGGCTCGGGTCGTGTGTGCGATTCCATCAATCAGTCCCCTTTCCTCCTCTCGCCTCTTGCATTCTGCATGTGTGTTGTTCTTACGTACCGTAGTATGCCTCCAACCAGCCAGCGCTCACCACCGCGGCATTTCCAACAATTTGATGCCTAAAGTGTTTTTACCGACCAGCTCGCGCATGCGGGCGTTGGAGAACGGGTGATTGGTGCCGGCGCGCACATCACGGTAGTAGCGTTCGAGCGGATGCTTCTTGAAGATGCCGACCGCGCCCACGACCTCCATGGCCAAGTCGACGATGCGGACCGCATTATTGGTGGCGAAGTACTTGGGCATGCACACCCGCCGCAGTCCGTCCTCACCGGAAAAATCTTCGCGATTCACCCAGGCCTTGGCGGTTTCCAGGGTGTAGGCGCGCGTGGCCGCGAGTAGAATTTCAGCCTCGGCCACGGTGAACTGAATCCCGGGCAGATACTTGATCGGCCGCGGCAGCGGCAGGGGCTGATGCCGATTGGCGAACTCCTTGGCGAAGTTGAGCGCGGCCATGGCAACGCCGGTATAAATCGCGGCGATGCTGAGCGAGAACCAGGCGAACAGGCTCACGTCCTCGGGGAGGATCTCACCGATCGGCCGCAGGCGAATGGCGTGATCGAGCGGCACCCGACAATCAGTGATCACCAGATCGTGGCTGGCAGTCGCGCGCATACCCATCGCGTTCCAGGTCTCAATAATCTCCAGGCCAGGAGTTCCTCTAGGTAGGAGAAACGTGCCGCCCAGCAAGCCGGCGTCAGGGTCCTGAACCGTGACCATCACCATAAACAGATCGATCACCGGCGCCAGGCTGGTAAACACCTTGCGGCCGTTCAGGACGTACGAGTCTCCCTCTTTCACTGCGCGTGAGACAAACAGGCCCCAGTTGCCACCGGTCTCGGGTTCAGTGATGCCACCGCCGATGATCTGACGGTCTCTTCCTACCGCTCGGGCAAACTGCTGCGACTGTGGGCGCGCGAGGTCTCCACGTTCGACCATCGAGCCGAGACCGAAGAGGTGCATATTGATCGCCAAGGCAGTCGCACCACATCCCTGCGCCAGTCGCTCCTGGCACAGACAGAAGTCAACAAGATTCGCACCAGAGCCGCCGTATTCCTCGGGCAGCACCAGCGTGGTATAGCCCGTCTCTTTCAGGCGGGCAACGTTTTCGAACGGGAAGGTGTTGTTCTGATCGTGTTCAGCCGCACGCGTGGCAAAGTCATCCGCCAGTTCTCCAGCCAGGGCAAGCAGCCGCGCTCTCTCTTCCTTGTGCATGCTCACGCGGGAAAAACCTCCTGTCGATGGTATCCGTCAAAGATACACAGGAAAGTTTTTCCTAAACAAGGGGAGGGTTGCACCAACATGCTGGCTCGGAACTGGAGACTTTTCCGGATTTGCCGGAGGAGGAGGCTGCGGTTTGGCTGGTTGCTCATAGGGAAAGAAGGTGAGGGCCACGATGATATAGAACAAGCATCCCAAGACCAGAAAAGGTTGCCGATCCGCGAGGGTCACCGGGCCGATGTCCACGTCGGTTTTTCCTTGCCACCACCGTAAGATGAACACAGTCGGCACGGCGACCGCCACGGCGATGAGTGCGGGATACAGGGCAAAAGTCGGAGGCGTATATGTCTCACCAGCGTCGAGATAGGGCCGCAAACGGAAACCAGAGACAATCGCGGCAATGAAGACGGACACTCCCGTCGCCCCGAGACCGTAAACTTTATTCATGGACTCCTGACCTCCACTTTCCTTAACAAGCGAAGAAAGGAACAAGAAGTTATCTCTACGAAGGCATAAACTCCCCAAGTCAGTTGACAAGGGTGGCGGGAAACGCTGGTGAAGCTGTCGCTTCCCCTTCCCTCACTAGGGTAGATTTTCCCGCCCAGCAGGAATTGGCTCGGTATTTTTACAAAGGAGTCGCCGCTTCAATCGTATACTTTTTGGCGTCTACTTTCCCAGCCAGGAATTTCGGCGCCTGTTGTTGAAAGCGTTTCATGTGTTCGGTCTGAAAGTGCCGACCGAGGGCTTCATCCGATTCCCACTCCTCAAAAATGAAAAAGGTATTGGCATCGGCCAGATCAGAGTAGAATCGGTAGGTCAGGCACCCGGCTTCCTTGCCAGTTTCTTCCGCCATCCACAAAGCAAACTGTTTGGCCTCTTCCCGGTGTTCGGCTTTGATCGGGATAGTTCCGGCGATAACGATCATGACGTGTTCCTCCTCTTGTTATTTAATCATTTGTTCATTGACTCATGTTGTCATTGTTTTAATGACTCAATCCCAATGGTTCAATGGCTCAGTGACTCAATTCTCCAATTCTTCCAGCAGCGCTTTTGCCTCTTGCAGATCCGCCGTATCAAACCCTTCAGTAAACCAGCCGTAGATCTCCGATAACATACGGTGAGCTTCGGCTCTTTTGCCTTGCTGCTGCCACAGGCGGGCCAGGCTCGTGGCGGCACGGAGTTCGAGCGACTTGGCCTGCTGCTTTTGGGCAATGTCGATGGCCTTCTGGAAACATTCCTCTGGGGAAGAAACGGAGAAGTGAGCAGGCAAAGACTGAATCGGAGAACCGGAGAATCGGGGAACCGGAGAAGAAGACAGAC
>JBGPOI010000514.1:0-3852 GCA_041487975.1 Binatia bacterium
CACCTTCTGCCTGAAAGATCACTTCCGCAGCCCCGCCTGTCGCATCAGAGGCATAACCCTCTCCCCGAAGTATTGAATCTCTTCATTATAATCGAGCCAGCAGAGAATCATTCCCTCGATGCCGATCTGCGAAAGCCTCACCAGTTCTTCCGTGACTTGTGTCGGCGTTCCCACCATGGGGTAGCCACCCCAACCAGCAATGAAATGCTCGGCAAACTCGGTGAGATGGCGCTCATTGAAAGAGCCGCTTTCGAGGCCAAGGAGTCGCAGAATGATGCGCGTGGCCTCCCAATCGCCTTTCTCGATGATGTAGTTGTAGGCCTGTTTCGCTTCTTTCTCCGTATCGCGGCAGACAACAAGGCCGTAGGTCATCATGCCGATCTCGCGGCCATATCCATGCGCTAGCCGTTTGACGTCGGTCACCACCGCTTTGCCATTTTCCAAAGTATCGATGGAGATAAAGTTGAAATCGACTTCGCGCGCAGAAAAATCTTTTCCGGCTGGAGAGAAGCCAGCGTTGATAAGGACCGGATAGGGCTGCTGCACTGGTTTCGGCAGCAGATAACCGTCTTTAATGCGGAAGAATTCGCCTTCGTGAGCAAAGTGCTGCTCGGTCCACAGCCGCTTGATGACGTGGATCCATTCGCCGGCATAGCGATAACGCGTATCGTGATCCATTTGCTTGACGCCAAACATTTCCATCTCCGGCGTGAACCAGCCGCAGACGATGTTCAGCCCCCAGCGTCCTTCGGAAATATGGTCAATCGTGGCCCCTTGCTTGGCCGCGACGATGGGGTGCATGGTCGGAACATGGGAAGTGGAAAAGACCATAATGTTCTTGGTCTGGGTCGCCATCGCCGTTGCCCACGTGTAGGTCTCCATGCAGGTTCCGTTGAAATCGGTGGAACCACCAAAGCCTCGCCACCGTCCGACTGGAATTAACAGCTCGAACCCGAGAGCATCGGCTTTCTGAGAAATAGACACGCTATGTTTATAAGTCGGCTCGAACGTCGTCTCGGCGTGGCTGATCGTACACCCGTAGCTGCAATTTTGACCAAAGATGCCCAACTTCATCTTGTTGTCGTTGAAGACTTGCACGTGCTTGCGACGGTATTCCATCAGTTCGGTTGCATTCATACGTGCTCTTCCTCTATGGTCTGTAGCTCTGCATAGGTTTGATACCTATATCTTCGCCAAAAGCAAGGGTGCGGCAAGCGTACCCAAGCCAACCTAGAATCACTGGCTCATTGGCCATTGAAGGATTGGGGCGTTGAAAAAAATGAAAAAATGCATCATTGATTCACTGAGAAAATCAGAAGGAGGGCGTTAGAGATGCTCGACGCACCGAACCAATGGAGACTCGAAACCCCCGGACACGCAGGCTGGACACGTACCGCCCGGCCGGGTGATCCGCATAAGTATTTCATGGCTTCCTGTGACAGCCACGCGAACGAACCGGCGAACCTGTGGAGGGAACGCCTTGACGAAAAGTACCGCGGCCGTCTTCCCCGCATCGAGGTGGACGCGAACGGCGTGAAGTGGCAAGTCTCGGAAGGCTGGCAGCGATCGCGGCTGCACGACAGCAATTTCCAGGGAGAGGACCTGGAGCGAAACAAAGCTGGTGCCGATCCAGAGCAGCGGCTCAAGGATATGGAACGCGATGGTGTGGACGCCGAGATCATTTTCCCTAACAAAGGGCTGATGATGTGGGCAACACCGGACGTGCAGTTCGCCATGGCTCAGTGCCGCATCTATAACGATTGGGCCTGGGAAACCTTCGGTTCCTACAACGACCGTATGTCCCCGATGGCGGCGCTCGCCACCGGCGATCTCGAAAGCTCGATCGCCGAGGTGAACCGTGTCGCGAAGATGGGCTTCCGCGGCCTGACGCTGCCGTGCAAGCCAATCTTTGGTCCTCACGACGCCAAGCATCCCAATTATAATCTCCCGATGTACGATCCCCTGTGGGCCGTGATCCAGGAGACGGGCTTGCCCATCACGTTCCATATTTCGACCGGGCGCGACCCGCGCGCTGCACGCAAAGATGGCGGTGCGGTCATCAATTACGTGTCGCACTCGCTGTCGCCGACCATCGAGCCTGTGGCTAACATGTGTGCCTCAGGCGTGTTCGAGCGTTTTCCCGGGCTGTGCTTCGCGGCCATCGAGTGTGGCATTGGCTGGCTGGCGTGGGCGCTAGACGCGATGGACGAAGCCTACAAGAAGCACCATATGTGGGTGTTCCCGAAGCTGAAGATGCTCCCCAGCGAATATTTCCGTAGGCATGGCGCGGCTTCCTTCCAGGAGGACCGCGTGGGGATCGACCTCGCGATCAAATACAACCTGGTGGATAACTGCCTGTGGGCCAATGACTACCCGCACCACGAGGGTTCCTGGCCGCACTCTGCCGAGGCGATTGAACGCCATATGGGCGGCTTGAGCGACGAGCAGCGGGCCAAAATCCTCGGTCTCAATGCTGTGCGTATCTTTAAGTTTGCGGTACCGGCACGCTACGGTGTGACCGTGCACTAGCAAACAGGCAGGGTGGGGCCTCACTCATCCTACCTCATTTCGTCTATGGGTCCCCTCTCCCCTCGCGGGAGAGGGACAGGATGAGGGGGCGCAGAGCAGTGCTAGAACCGTGACGACCCCCTCTCCTGACCTTCCCCCGCAAAGGGGGGAAGGAACCCAAGAGCCCAATCAGGAACCTTGGCCCACCAGACCGCGAAGGTCAGGTCCTCGACCAGCGGGGAGCCCGCTTCTCCGCAAAGGCCGCCACGCCTTCGACGAAGTCGGGTTCGGTCGCCATCCTTCGAACCAAGTCGTTCGATTCGCGTACGGCGGCTCCCACGTCCCGGTGCAGGTCGGTATAAATCTGGCGCTTAGTCTCTCGCAGTGATCCCGGAGAAATGGCGGCGATCAGATTACGGGCGTAGGTATGGGTATGAGGGAGGAGTTCGTCAGGCGGCAGCACCGCGTTCACCAGTCCCAAGGTGAACGCTTCTTCGGCGAAAAAGGTGCGGCTGGAGAGTAGGAGATCATTGGCGCGGGTTAGACCGATCAGTCTGGGGAGGAGCCAGGAGAGCCCGAATTCAGCTGGGAGGTTGAGTTTGCCGTGGGCGGTGGTGAGCTTGGCTCCAGCAGCGACGAAACGTAAGTCGGCGTAGCAGGCAATCACCAAACCGACACCGGCGGCAGGACCATTGATGGCGGCGATGACGGGCTTGGTGAGACCAAAGTGATAGGCGAAGTCCGCGTCGAACTCGGGGCGCACCCCGTAACCAGGCTTGGCGAGTTCGGCGGGCGTCCCGGGATCATAGTGACCCTTGGCGACGTGTCCTTCCAGGGCGCGGGCGTCGGCACCCGCGCAGAACGCTCGTCCCGCGCCCGTAACGATGATAGCGCGGACCGACGGATCGCGGTCGGCCTGATCGAGTACCCAGCGGTACTCAGCGTGCATCCGTCCCGTCCAGGCGTTCAAACGCTGCGGCCGGTTGAGAGTGACCGTCGCCATGCCACCCTCGACTGTGTACTGAACGACTTTGAGTTCCATCTTCTCCGCTCCGCTCCAATAAATTGTCCCCCCTGGTTCGCACAGGAAAAAGGGGAGAGAGACGAGCCCCCTCCCCTTTTTCCTGTGACGGTACCGAACCGTGAATGTTTTACGCGTGCGTAGTAGTCACGGGGAACAACGGCTCTTCCACTGGCACGGACCGATGGGGGTTGAAGTGGGGCAGGATGTATTTCCCCATGCGCTTGATGGACTGCATGATGTTGGCATGCGGGATCCGCCCCGCCTGCTTGAAGCAGATCACCTGGCTCAGCCCGGCTTGCTGGAAGTTCTCCAACTTGTGG
>JBGPOI010000515.1:0-3834 GCA_041487975.1 Binatia bacterium
ATTATAGCGAATTTCACTTGGATGAGACCTGAAATCGAGTGTAGGGGCGAATCTTGTATTCGCCCTACCCCGCGCCCCCATTGGGCGATCACAAGGATCGCCCCTACAGAGGAGGACGCAGACAACTGAAAACTGCTATAAGCCGTTGAAGGTGGTACAGTTGAAGGTGGGCGATGCCCACTCTACATTTCTATCCTCCCTGCGCGCGAGGAAGTGAAGAAGGCAATCATGACCACCCACAAAGTACGGTTCGAGCCGGTCGGTGTCGAGATCACGGTCGATGAGGACGAAACGGTCCTTCAGGCCGCGTTTCGCCAGGGCGTCAGCCTGATGCACGGCTGCAAGGAAGGTCAGTGCGCGTCCTGTAAGTCGCTCTTGGTCGAAGGTGACCTGGAGATGGAAAAGTATTCCACCTTCGCCTTGGCCGACTACGAGCGTGACCAGGGATACGTCTTGCTGTGCCGCAGCCATGCCTATAGCAACTTGACGGTTGAACTTCTCAATTACGATGAGGAGATGATTCTGTCCGGCCTGCCGGTCCAGACGGTGCAAACTGTCGTATCCGCGGTCGAGCCGCTGACGCATGACATCAAACGCCTGGTGCTCAAGCTTATCGAACCGCAGGAATTGCGCTTCAGAGCCGGCCAATACGTCGATATCCGCATCCCCGGCACTGAGGAGCACCGCTCGTACTCAATGGCCAATACTCCGGCGGCGAATGACCATCTGGAATTCATTGTGAAAGTCTTCCCAGGGGGCCGCTTTTCCAGCCTGCTCGACGAGAGCTTTGCAGGGACTGCACTAGAAGTGACAGGGCCTTATGGCACCTGCGTTCTGCGTGAGAGCTCAGACCGTGATGTCATCTTGATCGGTGGCGGCGCCGGGATGTCGCCACTGTGGTCACTGCTCAACGACATCGCCGAGCGCGGGTTGAAGCGCCAGGTTACCTTCTATTACGGCGCCAGGGCGCGCAGAGACCTTTTTTACCTCGACAAGCTTGAAGAATTGGCATCGCGGCTGGCGGGATTTCGCTTCATTCCGGCGCTATCCGAGCCGTTGCCGGAGGATAACTGGCAGGGAGAAACCGGGCTGATCACGGAAGTGGTTGACCGGACTCTCACGACAGGGCCGGCCGTCGATGTTTATCTCTGTGGCCCAGCGCCGATGATCGACGCGACACTTCCTATGCTTGCCAGAAAAGGCATTCACGAGGATCGAATTCTTTTCGACAAATTCACGCCCACCGGCAAGGTGCAATGAGTTGACACACACAGTCCGATTGCCCTTTGGCGACCTCATCACCCCTGAACAAAAGCCGGCGTCCGGCCATCGAGCAGCGCCCCGAGTTCTACCGCCGGGAAGCGCAAGCCCACGTAGAAAGTGCCGAATAAGCCGTACACTGCACTGGCCTCATCGAAGCGCATTTCATAAACCAGTTTCTTGAACACCAGCGGATCATCGGCAAACAGGTCAACGCCCCACTCCCAGTCGTCGAAGCCGACCGAGCCGGAGATGATCTGTGTCACCTGTCCGGTATATCGCCGTCCGATCAGGCCGTGTTCGCTCATCATCTTCTGACGGGCGGTGATCGGAACCTGATACCAGTTCTGTATCTCCCCCCGTTTTTTGTCCATCGGGTAAAAGCATAGGTATCGACGAGGCGGAATCTCTGGCCACAAACGCGAGGCCATGACCTGGCGTAACCGCGCGACCTCAGCCTCCACCGCTTGATCCCATTCTGGAGTATTCGGCTGGAGCCCTTTTTCTTGCAGTCCCGCGTAGAGGCGGACCGAGGCTTCATACAATCCTAACTCGACAACTGACAGGTAGGAAGTTGTGGCTTCGAGAAACTCGGCCAATTTCAGGTTCGCCAAGCGCAGTTCCACCTCATTCAGTTCATCGAACGTGCGCCGGAAGTGGAAGACCAGCAGATCACCTTTGTGCCCGAGCAGGGAGAACAGGCCGCTTTGGCCAGCTTCGCTGTGCTCTAACTCGGTCAAAAGAGCGCCAGCTTCGCTGACAACTTCTTTCTGGGCACGTGAAGAAAGCGCCTTCCAAGCCTGCCAGCGCACACGGAACATCTGGTGAAGAATGCTCCAGCCTTCCAGGGTTAAAGGGACGGCAGGAACAGCACCGCCGTGCGTGCCTGGATACTCGACTACCCTCTCTTTACTCATCACGCCAACCCTCGCTCCGCCACCCGCTTGAGCATGCTGACAAAGACCTCCGGCGACTGCGCGCCGACAATCTGGGCGGACCCGACGATGAAGGTCGGTACACCGGAGACGCCGAAGGCGCGAGCCTCCTGATGAGATGCCTGAATGCGGTCTGAGTAGGTGCCGGCTTTCAGGTGATCCAGAAGCTCGGCGTGATCGAGACCAACTTGCTCCGCTAGCGCAAGGATCACAGCGATGTCGCCGATGTTTTGTCCCTGCTGGAAATAGGCTTGATAGATAGCGCTAGAGAATACTTTCTCTTTCGCTTGGTCTCTAGCATATTCGGTAGCTTCCAACGCTATGAGAGAGTTCGTCAACACCGGTGGCGGATTCATCTCCAGGCCAATCTCCTCAGCCAGAGAGAGAATATTCCGCCAGATCGCCGCGTACCGATCCTGGCCATACTGGGCGATGCGTTGCTCGACAGGGATCCCTGCCGCCGGATACTCAGGATGGATCTGAAACCCCTTCCATTCCAAGGTGAACGGCGGCACCTCGGGCTGGACCTTTCGTAGGGTCTCGATACCGATGTAACAGAACGGACAAATGTAGTCGCTAAACACGGTGATTTTCATAGCCGAGTCTCTCTTTTCTCTACCGCCCCTGGCTAGAGCCGAACGGCATGTGACTCGCCCCGAACGGCATGTGACTCGCCCCGAACGGCATGTGCGTGGGACCGCCAGGAACACCGGCAGGATTGGGGGTGAAAGGACCAGTTAAAGGAGCGGGTGGAGGAATGGGTTCCCCTCCATGACCGTGATGATGAGGGAAACCTGGCTGCCCAAAAATGAACGGCACGGGGACATAATCATAGGTTGGTTCCTGGATGACCTCGATGACTTGTGGAGGTGCCTGCTCGATAATCACTTCCGGTTCTTCATCATACCCGGGTTCCTCGTTGTACTGCGCCACTGGCGGAGCAGCAACTTGGGCCGATGGTGGGAGCTGGAGAAAGGGCTCAGCGGCTTGGCGGACTACCGCCTCTGCTCCATCCGCGGAAAGCGATAGTCGTTTGGCATCGGCGGCGCGGCGTGCGGCCGCCAGCACTTCGTACAGTACCGCAGGAGTGAGCGGGTCGCTGACTCTCCAGCCACCAGCCGGCTGAATCCCGGCGCCACGCAGAGGACCAAGCGCATCTTCGTTGTCATTCCTGGTGAGCCCCAGATCTTGGGCGAGCTTTTGCGCGAATGCACCCTGGCTCTGCGCGGCATACACTCTACTCGGCGACAGCGGCGTTGCGGATGATGCTCCCACGGACTTGGCCGCGTGGTAGACCTTGAGACTACTACGGTACGCGTCCGGCACTTCCACCGTCTCATCGACAATGTGGATGACACCGTCAGCATCGGTCCACTGGTAAAGATCGGCGTGGACGACGGCGGAGCACCACAACCAGAGACCACAGAGAAATATGAGGGTGCGCATAGGTCTACATTATAACTAGGTCGGGAATCAGGTGAAATGGGGAAACGACGAACCCAGAAATACAGGATCTTCGTTCTTTTCCCTTTTGCCCTACTTACCCTTTTCCCCTCTTTCTTCCATTTTCGCGGTTGCGTTCTGACACACAAAAGGGATAATAAGCGCAATTCTTTACCCGGAGGGCGCGTATGCCAAT
>JBGPOI010000516.1:0-3832 GCA_041487975.1 Binatia bacterium
AAGACCTTGCGCGAATTGCGTCAGGACGAGGTGCCCCAACTCTTGCGCGCATTGCTTGAGGAGGCCAAGACGGCGATTGGGGACCTGGATGAGCAGATGCTACAGGACACCCGCTTTGCCGCCCATGATTTGGTCTCGGCGCAATGCAGCGATGACAACGCCTTAGATCAGACGCTCCGCCGCACGATTGACAGCGGCGCCCCGTTTGTGCTGCTGAATGCGACGCCACCGGGAGGGTATTGGGTACCAGGGAACGACCTCCTGACGATTAAAGGCGCAGGTTTGCGTGGCGGCTACATCCCTCCTGATCAAGACCAGGATCGCGAACGCGCACGTGTGATTGAGCGCCTGCGGAGGGTCGATTGGAACCCGGAGGATGAGCTGCAAGCGATCGACGACAGCAGCCAGATCGTGTTTTTCCAAGAATGCGGCGGCTTTCCGCTCCGGGCCTTGCAAGGCATCGAGGAGATGAAGCTCGCCTACGAGGAACACCGCAAGCAAGGTGGGCCACCGCTCCACATCCTGCGGGATGCGCAAGCGGAGCGGTATCCTGATCTCCTACCTCCCAGCGTTGAGATCTTAAAGCGCGCTCTCATGATGCAGACCGTTGCCATTCCTTTGGGCCTTATCACGCTGCGCGATTTCCCCCATCCCGATGGAAATGGGCGGACGCTGCGCCGCTATGCCTATCTACGACACATCCCCGAATTGAACGAGCGACAACCTGTACCCCTCGGGGAGACGGTGGAAAGCGTTGGGCTGGAGCTGGCATACAATCCTGAGTTGCTGGGGGAAATTGAAAAGGCCGTCGATGCGGCAGTGGTGGCCGCGACGGAAGTCCAAAAGGCAGAATTTGCCAGCAAGCTGCGCCAGCATCTGGATGAGTGCAAGGAAAAGTTGCGGGAAGAAGCAGCCGGCGCCGACCCGACCACGATGGCCGCCTATCAACGGGAACGGGATCGGGTGGTGGAGTTTATGCGGAAGCACCGACTGAGCATGGGCTGAACGGAAAGGAACGGCATGAATTCCAGAGGGGAAAAGGAAGCGCTGCGGCTTCTAGATCCAGAGGATCTCGATGAGGTGGGCGACCGCGTGAAATTCCGGGTCTCCGGTGACCACAATCGCATTCAGGCGCATTGCTGTGCTCACGACGAAAGCATCGGCATAAGAGAGGGGAAACCGAGCCTTAATCCTGGCTGCTTCCAGAACGTGAGCGAACGAATTAGGGACGTGCTGGATGGGCAGGGCTTCCAGGCGGTGGAGAAACTCCTCAGCCGCCTCCTGGGATCGCTCTTTGGCCGCGATATAGTACACCTCCCCGATGTTCATCTCATTCATCAGCAGCGGCGTGCCGGAAGCCTCGGCGCTATGCATCAGCTCCCTGACTTTTCCGAACCCTTTCTCTTTGTTGAGGAAGGCGAGCAGGGCGAAGGAATCGAGCAAATTTGGCTTTTTCACGCTTTCGCTCCTCTCGTCGTTCCGTGAGGAGGGCTTTAGTGAGAGAAGGACCACCTTGGAGGAAGCCACAGGCCGCCTCGATGGGGTCGTCGGGGACCGGCTCGATGGTGACCTTGTTCTGCCCGGCTGTGGTCACCAGGACCTTGCCGCCCGGTTTCAGCCCGATTTTCTCCCGGATCTCGGCCGGGATGACCACCTGCCCCTTGGCGGAGGTTTTCACGATAGGCATCTTCGTTCACCTCATTCATCATTGGTTGAACGTTTCACACGAATGTATAACGCTTCAAATAGAGGGGGTCAAGGGTGATCGCCAGGGTCGTAGGGGGTAGGAAGCGGACGCCTTGTCCGGACGGGAGGAGCCGGTATGAAGAAAGGGCAAAAAGTGCCAGTAAGGCTCAAGAAAGGTCCCCCCGCGGCTAAAAAGGCCCGGTGGGAAGCGATGATCGAAGAGGCCACGGTGGATTGTTATAACGAAGACGAAGCGTTTGCGGGGATGCTGGCCACGCTCGAAGACCGCCTTGAGTTTCCTTTTGAGGCTCGGGTGCTGGGGGAGAGGGTTGAAGTCATCGAGCTGGACGAAAGGGAGAGCAGCGAAAGGCGGGGGATCGTGGCGAAGGTGCGCAAGGGCGAGCGGCAGTACACAGTGGCGCTGGCCGATGTGGAGGTGGTGGAGAAAGACTCAGAGACGGCCGAGTGGCTGGCGGCGTATCGGTACTGGTTGGGGAGGTAGGCTATAGGGGTTTGCCTTGGGGTGAGGAGAGATAACAGGCAAGAGAAAAAGCGCGCACTCATGATGCAGACCGCTGCCATTCCTTTGGGCAGACTTCGCCCGCCAGTTGTGCCAGCATCTGGCTGCGTGCAAAGAGAAGTTGCGGGAAGAGGCAGCCGGCGCCGACCCGACCACGATGGCCGCCTATCAACGGGACCGGGACCGGGTAGTGGAGTTTATGCGGAAGCACCGCTTGAGCGGGGGTTGAACGTGGAGGAAAACTTGACGCTCAAGCAAGTTGTCACGAGCAGGAAATCCCTAGCGCGTATATTTCTTGCGGTGGAGAGTGTCCGCCGAAGCGGCGCGGGTTTGTGGAGCAGGCCAGGGCAGTCGAGACGGTCACGAGCGACCTGCGCTGGGTAGACTGGGAGCGGTACTCTAATCGACAGCAGGCGCGGATGCGCCTGGGCGGGTTTGTCGGACAGGTGACGTATCGCGGGGATTTTACAGAGTTTCTCCCCTACCTGCTCCTGGGCACGTACACGCATGTAGGCAAGGGAGCGACGTTTGGGTTGGGGGAGTATGAGATAGTGGCCAATGCCCCCTGACAAGGAGTACAACGTCATGGACATAGTCGCTAACCTGCCTCGGTCTGAGCATCTGTTTTTACTGGTCGGCAGTAATCCGCTCCCTAACGCGGTCGCAGGCAAGTTGCTGACCGTGCAGGGCGGGACAATTACGCTCGTCCACTCGGAGAATTTTTTTCAAGTCGTCCAGCGGTTGCAAAGGTGGTTGTGTCAACAAGGCTTGCCAAACGTGCGACTCAAGGAAGTGGGAGAGTCTCACCCCGTTTCTATCGCCCAGAACGTTCGAGCTGAGCTGCAAGCGGTCAATGCGCGGAGTGTTGGATTGAACTACACAGGGGGAACGAAAGCAATGTCCGTCCACGCCTATCGAGCGGTAGAACAGTGGGGGCAAAGCACAGGCGTCAAGCCGGCCTTCAGCTATCTTGACGCTCGCAGGTTGCAGATGGAGTTCGATCCTGCGGACCCTTCTAGTGGCGAGCAGGGTCAGGCGGCATATATCGGGCGAGCAGTGGAATTGAAGTTGGCGGACTTGCTGGAACTACATGGCTGGACTCTTCAACACGCCCCGACCGCGCTCCCTGTTTTGCCTGCGAGCGCACACGCTTTGGCGACAGCCTGCGCAAGCATAGATTCCTTTAAAGCCTGGAAACAGTGGGTTCATAATGAATTGCGCGCCAAGTGTCGGGACCCTGATAAAAACGAGTGGAGAAAAAAAGCCGTGCTTAAGTCGCTAAGTCTGCTCCTGCCAGAAGACCGCGTTCTTGATGCTATCGTTCAATCTGTACGCTCTGAACTGAACCAGGCCACAGGTCCCCTCGCCCTTGAGCAACCCGTTTTTCGCAACGAAGCAAAACATTTTTGTGGGTGGTTGGATGGGAAGTGGCTGGAGCATTATGTGCTTGACGCGCTGGACAGCCAAGCGGCCAAGCTTCAACTCCATGAGCATGTACAGAACATCGAAACTGCGGAAGTTCAGTTTGATGTAGACGTCATTGCTCTACGCGGCTACCAACTGTTCGCTTTGTCCTGTTCGACAGATAGTGGGAAGAGTTTGCTCAAGTCGAAGCTTTTCGAAGCC
>JBGPOI010000517.1:0-3823 GCA_041487975.1 Binatia bacterium
AATTTTTGCCACTCTCACAAAGCGTGTCATGTCTCACCTACCTGACAGCCCGTAGGACGGCGTTGGCTTCGAGCACTTCCAGGTCATGAAAGCCCGCCGCGGCGAGCCATCCGCTGACCTCACTGAAAGTGTAGCAGCGGCCCGCGGCGCTGTGCAGCAGCAAGTTGACCGTAAAGAGCGCACCAAATGCCGGGCTGGTCCGGTCCTCATTCATGAGCACGTCACGCAAAACCAGCTCGCCCCCAGGTTCCAGCGTGCCATAGACCTCAACGAGGATCCGTTGGTTGGTCTCTGCGCTCTGGCCGTGCAAGACATTTGACAGGAGTACGAGGTCAAAGCCGCGCGGGAGGGCATCGGTGCGAAAGTCACCGGTAATCAGGCTGATCCGATCTGTAAGACCGGCGGCGGAAACCAAACTTTGCGCGAGGGCCAACGGCCCAGGCAGGTCAAAAATCACTGCGGTCAGCCCCGGGTGTGCCTGACAGAAGGCAATGGCATACGTACCGGCGCCGCCGCCAAGGTCGAGCAAGCGCCGGTGCCGCCCCAAGTTAAGGCGTACGGCCAGGGCCGGCGCCAGGCGGAGCGCGTCAGCGTGCAAGCCGCGCAGGAGCAGCTCAGTACCAAGCGGGTCCGCGTGAAAAAGGGTGTCTTGGCCTGGGCAAGAGCCGCTGCGGATCGTGTCTTCCAGCCGACCCCACAGCTCCCAGCAGTGGGCGTCGAGGAGTGGCATATAGCCACAAAAAGACGGCTTGGTGCGGTCCAGGGCGACGCTGGCAAACGGCGTATTCGCGTAGCGGTGCTCCTGCTTTACGAGCAGCCCAAGTGCGACTAGGGCGTCAAGCAAGATAGTGATCCCCCGCTCGGCCGCGCCGAGCCGATCGGCGAGCGTTGCGGCGCTCAGCGCCTGATCCGCCAGCACGGTGAAGAGATCAAGGCGCAGGGCGGTGAGCAGGATTTTGCTCTGCCAGTACGAACTGGCTTGGCGAAATCGCTCCTCACTCCACTCTGGCCGCTCCTCAGGCACGGTGGCTTGCCAGAATCTCGTCGTAGAGCCGTTCATACGCACTGACCATGCGCTCGACGCTAAAGCGGGCCAGGGTCCGCTCGCGGCAGCGCTGTCGATCGATCTTGCCGACCTCGCGAATCGCCGCGAGCATCTCGTCTTCGCTGTCTACCAGAAACCCGGTGACTCCGTCCTCCACCAGCTCAGGCATCCCACCACGCCGATAGGTGATCACTGGCGTCCCGGTCGCCATAGCCTCCAGAACCGCCAGACCAAACGGCTCCTCCCATTGCAAAGGAAACAAAAAGGCACGTGAGCGTCCGACCTCGCGCAGGGCGAGGTCGTTGGCCAGGGCCGGGATGTACCGGACCTCTTTTCCGTCGATCAGCGGCTCGACCACCTCACGAAAGTACACCGGGCTCTCGGCGAGATTGTGCATGACTGGTGCGATCACAAGGAGTGGTTTACCGGCGCGCCGGGCAAGGCGGATGGCCTCGGCGATCCCCTTGTTCGGCACCATACGCGCAACAATGATCAGCCGGTCCTCAGTGCCGTTACCGTAGGGGATATCCCCTCCATTCACGGCGTTGTGGATCACTCGGCCGTGCGGACGGTTAAGCCCCGCGGCCTGGGCGTGACTGACAAAAACGCCGTGACAGCGCGGAAAGTGGGTTTCATAGAACTCGAGCAGCTCGGGCGAGATGTAATGATAGGTGAGGAGCATCGGGGTCTGAGTAAAGAGCGAGAAGTACAGGGCCAGGCACGGCCAGTGGCCATGAATCAGATCAAAGCGCTCGGCCTGGCAGAAGAGGTGAAAGGCATTCATCGCCTCATACTCCCGCTCCAGGTACGTGGACCAGTCCGGGCGATCGAGGAGCGCGGTTGGGGTCACGCTACGCAGCGGGCACGACACCCGCGAATCGCCGGAGGCAAAGAGTTCGACCGCATGGCCGCACCGCACCAAGCCCTCGGTGAGCTGGTAGACCATACGCTCGGTACCACCGTGGGTGCTAGGCGGCACCGCGATCGAGACACTGGTAATCTGTGCGATCCGCAACACCCTACCCTCACTCTCCCTTCTACCTCTGTCCTTCATCGGCGGTGATTATCCTACCGGAAGGGTAGGGATGTCAATGTGAAGATGAATAGCCGTCAGTGGTCAGCAATCGGCGGTCAGCTTCGGACCTCAAGGCTAACAACTTATAGCTTGTAGCTTATGGCAGGAGCTATCTGCTATAGAGCGAACGAAGTGAACGAGTTATAGGAGGGAGAAAAATGAGCCGGCTTGATCACAAGGTAGCAATCGTGACTGGAGCCAGCTCGGGCATTGGCCGGGCAATCGCTATTGGCTTTGCTCGGGAGGGCGCCCGGGTCGTCTGCTCGGACATTCGCAAAGACGCTCGGCCAGAAGGCTACGAGACCGACCGTCAGCAAGACACCGATGAGGTGATCAGCGCAAACAGCGGAGACGCACTCTTTGTGCGTGCAGATGTAACACGCGGCCAAGACATGGCCGACTTGCTCAAGAGCGCCGTCGATCGGTATGGCCGACTGGACATCATGGTGAACAACGCCGGCGTCTTCACCCGCCTGGCGCCGATTCATGAGAAGACCGAGGAAGAGTACGACTTCACCATGAACGTAAATGCCAAGGGAGTGTGGAACGGCTGCCAGCAGGCTATCCGTCAATTCCTGCGGCAGGGAGATGGCGGGAAGATCATCAACATTGTCTCCATCGCTGGTATTATCGGGCTAGCCAATGAGCCGGCGTACTGTGCGTCCAAAGGAGCGGCGGCCAACTTGACCCGGCAACTGGCGATTGACTACGGTCCCCACCGCATCAACGTGAATGCGATTTGCCCGAACTTTCTCACCACGGCGATGTGCCGGCCCTACTATACCGATGCCTCGGTCCGCACGATGGTTGAAGAAGCCACGCCACTGCGGCGTTGGGGTACGCCAGAGGAAATCGTCGGTCCGGCGGTGTTTCTCGCCTCGCGGGACGCAGACTATGTCACTGGCAGTATGCTGATTGTCGATGGCGGATATACGGCCAGATAGATATGTAGGGCTAGATGATAAAAATAGCAGGAGGAATCCTTATGGCAGGACGACTCGACGGTGAAGTGGCATTGATCACCGGCGCAGCGCGTGGACAGGGAGAAGCCGAAGCGCGGATGTTTGCGCGTGAAGGCGCACAGGTGGTGCTGGCGGATATTCGTGATGAACTGGGTCAAAGAGTGGCGCGTGAGATTGGCCCGCAGGCGACCTATGTCCATCTGGATGTCTCTCAGGAAGCAGAGTGGCAGAAGGCCGTAGACCTGGCGGTGCAGACCTACGGTACGCTGACCATCTTGGTCAACAATGCCGGGATCGGCTTACCCGAAGACCGCAGCATCGAGGAGACCTCGCTGGAAACCTGGCACAAGACCATCGCTGTGAACCAGACCGGCGTGTTTCTGGGGATGAAGTACGCGATTCCAGCGATGCGCCAGGCAGGGCATGGGTCGATTGTCAACATCTCTTCCATCGCTGGCATTGTGGGTATGGGCATGCTCCCGGCGTATCAGGCGACCAAAGGAGCAGTGCGGATTCTCACCAAGAATGCCGCGATTCAGTACGCCCAGGACAACATTCGCGTCAACTCTGTCCATCCCGGCGGGGTTGATACCGAAATCCTGTCGCCGTTTGGCATGGAATGGAAACAGGCTGTGACTAAAGCGCATCCGATGGGGCGCATTGCCAGCTCGGATGAGATTGCTTATGGCGTACTCTATCTGGCCTCGAAGGAATCCTCTTTCGTGACCGGCGCGGAGTTGG
>JBGPOI010000518.1:0-3820 GCA_041487975.1 Binatia bacterium
CGCCAGCAAGACCGTCACGTGTTGGACTACCTCACCCGCTGCTGTCAGGCATTGTATACAGGGGCTCCGCCTCCCTCTCTGCTGCCGCAAACAATGAGTTAGCTAGCACTATTCCTGCTGTCCACCCCATGAACGGGCACGCAAAAATGCTCGAGACCATAGTGATCATCTTGGTTGTCCTCTGGCTCCTTGGTTTGGTCTCCTCGTATATAATGGGTGGACTCATTCACATTCTCTTGGTCATTGCAGTCGTGATGATACTGCTTCGTATTATTCAAGGTCGCAGTCCCTTGTAGCGACCCTCGCATGCGGCCATGCAGCGGAGCCCTAGGCAGGAAGTGGTCCGGCTGCTTGCCGTCCTGGTTGTGGTAGTTTCTCCCTGGCGTGCCGCCCGCGGCGTGGAGTCAGGAGTTTTTCTCCAGGAGGAGACGAGATGAGCGCAGTCAAGATGGTGGCAATCGTACTGATCGCGGCCGGCGTCCTAGGGCTGGTGTATGGCAGTTTCAGCTACACCAAGGAGACGCAGGAGGCCAAGCTGGGTCCGCTCGAGTTTTCGGTGAAGGAGAAACAGACGGTCAATGTCCCAGTCTGGGTGGGCGTGGGGGCGATAGTGGCGGGCGGCGCACTCCTGCTTGTTGCGAACAAGAAGAGCTAGCGCCTGCCACGAGAACGATGCCTACGACCCCCATAGCGAGCGACGTTTCACCGCGACCGAAACTGTGCGTGACATCGTCATCGGCATGTCGGACGGATTGACCGTCCCGTTCGCCCTTGCCGCTGGCCTGTCGGGCGCCGTCGATTCGACTGGCCTGATCGTCACCGCGGGCTTCGCCGAAGTGGCCGCGGGTGCGATGGCGATGGGCTTGGGGGGCTACCTGGCAGCACGAACCGATGCGGAACACTTTGTCGGGGAACGGGCTCGCGAAGACCGCGAGACCCGAGAGTTACCTGAAACCGAAGCCGCCGAGGTCGCCCAGGTTTTCCGTGACTACGGCCTGCCCGAGGAGACGGTGACCGCCGTGGTGGGCGCGATCCGTTCGAGTCGCAAGCGGTGGGTGGATTTCATGATCAAGTTTGAACTCGGCCTGGCCGAGCCCGATCCCCGTCGGGCTCGGAACAGTGCCCTCACCATCGCTCTTTCGTATGTGGCTGGAGGTTTAATACCTCTGGCTCCTTATCTTTTCTTGCGTTCGGTTCAGGCGGCCTTGATCGGTTCGGTGCTTGTCACCGTGCTGGCTTTGTTCGTGTTCGGCTTCATCAAGGGGCGGTTTACCACCAACCGTCCGGTCCGGAGTGCCTGGCAAACCGTGCTGGTTGGCGGACTGGCGGCAGTAGCAGCCTTTCTCATCGCTCGGATGATCGGGTAGTGCCAGCGATAGTGAAGACCGCGGCGGTTGATCACTTTAGGTGACTCTCCTGTAAGCCCATTTCTCCAAGAAATGCGATGATTTGTGGGAACCGAACGTGGGGCCCCACCCCCAAAAGTGCCCGGGCACCAAACAACGTCGTACACTCGAACTTCGTCCTATAACCCGTGTCGCACGACAGTACACTACTCGGCCGCGACCCGAATGTAGAGGCGTTCCTCCGGGAACGGTCCGCTGTCCGCACGAAGACCCCAACCCAGCGCGGCGGGGCCGCTCTCCAGCGTGCGGGGTTGTCCCTGTGCCTGGACTCTCCGGCGGGGGGCTGAAAGCGGACGGCTGAGAGCGCAACGCCGCGGGTGTGTCTGCCTGCCCCCCCGGCACGATTTGCGCAGGATTCCAACATTTTGAGCAAGAATTTCACAGACAGCGCGGGACGCTTGCGTTACATTTCGGGTGACCGAGTGGAAAAGTGTCTCGCTGGTCTCGGGGCCCTCGTGCGACACCTGCGGGACCCTCACCGGAGGCCGCTCGCGCAGTTGAGCCGACACGGAGAGCTGCAAGGAGAGAATATGAGCACTAGCGATTATACCCAAGTCCTCCACCCCTCGCGGATCGATCTGCCCCCGGAAATCCGCCTGTACGTGATTCAGATGCTTAATCAGACCCTGGCCTGTACCGTGGATCTGCGCTCCCAAGTCAAACAAGCCTGCTGGAATGTCAAGGGCAAAGACTTTTCCCCGTTGCATGCCCTCTTCGCCCTCACTGTTACCGAACTCGAAGCGTACTCCGACCTGGTGGCCGAACGCATAGCCGTGCTGGGGGGGGTGGTGATGGGAACGGCCCGCACGGCGGCTATGCAGTCAAGTTTATTAGAATATCCCAGTGAGACCGTGGATGGCAACGCCCATGTGCTGGCTCTGGCTGAGCGCTTTGCGCACTACGCCACGAATCTGCGGGACGGAATTTCTCACGCCGCTGATGTGGAGGATGCGGACACGGCTGCCATCTGCACTGACATCTCACGCGGGGTCGATAAGCGGCTGTGGATCTTGGAAGCGCACCTCCACGACTAAGGAGCGCAAGCGCAGAACCAAAGAGTCTCGAGCTGAAAATAAGGAATAGTGAAGACTGTGGAGCTTACCACGTCAGAGAGGACAGATGGTGCGGAATAAAAATCAGTCTAGCGAAAGGGGGATATGAGAGATGACTTCTCTTGGACGATGGGGATTGGTGCTGCTTGTCACGCTGCTGACAAGCTGTGTGGCACTGACGGGGAAGACCGTCGGGCGCAACATCGACGACGCAGTCATTACAGCCGAGGTCAAAACAAAGTTAGCGACGGATCAGGCGGCGTCGACGCTGACCAAAATCGCCGTGGATACCACTCGCGGCACGGTGGCGCTCAACGGAAACGTGGAGAGCGCCGCGGCTAAGCAACAGGCGGCGGAGTTAGCGGGGCAGGTCAGCGGCGTCACCGACGTTATCAACAACCTGCAAGTGCAGGCGGAGAGATAACCGGCGAGCCGCCTGTTGCCTCAGCCTGCACGTCGAGGAACCTGTCCTATGTTCAACGCGTTTCTTTTCCCTCACGGAGGGGTCACTTACTACCACGGAGGTAACTTATTATGAGCCTGTTATTGTTGATCGTCTTAATTGTGCTCCTGATGGGCGGTCTACCCCGCTGGGGCTATCATTCTTATGGCTATGCGCCCTCGGGCTTCCTCGGGGTGCTCGTCATTGTTTTCCTCGTGCTGCTCTTGATCGGCCGACTCTAATGGTACGGGTACCTTTCACAAATTGAAGGAAAAACAACAAATGACCAAATACAGTTGGTTTCATTAAGGGATGATCGGAGTTCTGGGCGGTGTGTTGCTGGTGATGGGGGGTGCGTTAGTAGGCGTTGGGTGTGAGCGCGAAGGACCAGTCGAGCGCGCTGGCAAAGGGATCGACCAGGCGGTCGAGGCGGCGAAGGACAAGCTCGACCCCGCGGGTCCCGCCGAAAAGGCCGGCAAGAAGGTCGACCGCGCCGTCGAGGACCTGACGAAGTAACCACCACCGAGACCAGGGGGTGGCACGGCGCGGTGGTCCATAACAGACTGCGAAAAACTCTGGTGCAGTGATGGCCACAGCACAGATCCACCGCACGCGCTGGCGCGGGCACCTCACACGACACCATAACCAGGAGGTACACTATGGCTAAGAACAACGCAGTGGTGGGGGTTTACAACTCCCACACCGAGGCCGAAGCGGCCGTCAAAGAACTCCAGCGCTCAGGGTTCGACATGCAGAAACTGTCCATCGTGGGCAAGGACTATCACACCGAAGAGCACGTCATCGGCTACTATAATGCCGGCGACCGCATGAAGTTCTGGGGCAAACTGGGGGCCTTTTGGGGTGGGTTTTGGGGCCTGCTGTTCGGGTCGGCTCTCTTTCTCATCCCCGGCATTGGCCCC
>JBGPOI010000519.1:0-3805 GCA_041487975.1 Binatia bacterium
GACCCGTTCCGGCACCCGAGTCTTGCTTGACCGGCGGTTCAGCGAAAGCGATCTGCATATTTCCCTGGGATTTATCGAGCCCCATCTCATGCTCGGCTTCTCGGGAGGGAGAAAACTGGTAGCGCCAGGTCTGGCCGGCGAAGAGACGATCAAGCGCTTGCACAGCCCCTTGTTCATGCGTGACCCGCGCGTAATTGAAGGCTCGTTCCCTGACAACCCACTGCATCATGAACTGTTAGAAATCGCGCGCATGGCCCGGCATGATTTCCTTGTGGATGTCGCGCTCACGCGCTCGCGGCAGATTGCCCAGGTATTTGCCGGCGATCCCACCATCGCTCATGCGGCGGGGGTGGAGTTTGTCCGTAACTCGACCCTGGCACTGCTCGACGAGCCGGTCGATGCGGTCATCACTACCAGCGCGGGCTACCCACTTGATCTGACCTACTATCAAAGTGTGAAAGGGGTAACGGCAGCATCGCACATTATCAAACCTGGCGGCACGATCCTGCTGGCGGCCGCCTGTCAAGAAGGTCTCGGCAGCCCCGAGTTCACCCGCTTCGTCCGCCGTTTTCCCGACGCGCGCGCCTGTCTCGACGCGACGGCGCGCGAAGCGGTGGTCATCGATCAGTGGCAACTAGAAAAGCTCGCCTTGGTCGCGCAGAAAGCACGACTGGCCTTCTGCACGCCGGGCATCCCGATCGAGGATCGTGCCTATCTATGGGGACCGGTGTTTGAGGAGCCTGCCGAAGCAGTGGAGGCGCTGTGCGCTGAGCTACCCCGCGGTGCGAGCGTCGCCGTTATTCCCGAGGGGCCGTACGTTTTTTCGCAGCTTGCGCGAGTGCAGGCTTAGCCAACACCTACCCGCATTGGCTGCAGAGCGGAATTTTGGGGTCTGAATTTTGGGGTCTGGTCTTGATTCATCGCTTTATTTTCTCAGAGAGTATATCCCATTGTCGTAGAAAAACTTTTCACGGAGAGAGATCAGTCCCCTCCCCTTCTTTCCTCTGGCGTAGGGAGGCTTGACTTGTGCGACCGTGCGGCGCTATGGCAGGAGCAGGAACTCTAAGACCATACAAAGGAGGGAAAGTCATGGCAACCAAAGACTTCGAGATCCAACAACTCCTCAAGGCCTACCGCAAGGGGCTCATCTCCGACGAGCTCTTCGAAGCGCAGATGAAGGAGCTGGGAGCAGCCAAGGAGGGCTTGGATGTCGCCAACGTGTTGGCGCATCGGGGAGACGCCTCAAAGGTCTCTGCCCAGATGCTGCAAAAGACTCCGCAGAGCCAGACGATGGCGTTCACCATTCCGGCCAACTTTAGCAACGATCACGAGAACACCCACAAAGGGGACCAAATCATCTACGTCATCGATGGCTGTGCGATCGCCCGGGTCTCGGGCAAGGAACAAGAGATCAGGGCGGGCGATATGCTGATGATCCCGGCCGGGGCGCCGCATACCCTGCGCACGGCCAACGAGCCGCTCTTTGGGGTCACGATCTTTGCGCCACCAGAAGCATAGCAGTCAAAAAGAGGAGAGCCCTGTCACACAAAGGGTTCTCCCACAAGCGAATCCAGCGCCCCTTCGTGCATAGTGTTAGTGCGGCTCACACATGTCACGATTGCAGCCTTGAAGGCGGCAAAGTCGGCATGGTACATGGAAGACAGCGAACAGACTCAATTCTGCAATGTCCCAATGACTCAACGAGTCAATCTCTCAATGATTCGATGGTGCAATAACCTAATGGGAAAATCAATCAATGAAGATAGGACTTTCCGTTCCGTGTAAAAGTCAAGACTTGATCTGACAAGTAGTGAGGTTAAGCTTCGTTGTCCAAAGAACGTGAGGCGCCATGATGCCGGGAGGTCGAGCATGATTCAGGCACGTAAGCTTGGGCATGTCGTATTGAAAGTACGGGACGTGCAGCAAGCCAAAGACTTTTATACCCGTGTGTTGGGGTTGCAGGTGGCGTATGAAGATCGCCAGCGTGGCGCGGTCTTTCTCAGCTTCGGCACGGAACACCACGATCTGGCGCTGTTCCAACTAGCCACTCGGGAGCCCCCTGAGGCGGCACAGCCGGGCTTGCATCATATGGCGTGGCAGCTTGGCAACTTTGCGGAGCTACAGGCCGCGCATCGGGAGTTGGTGGAGCTGGGAATTCCAGTTGAGGCCACCGTTGAGCACAACGTGACGCGGAGTGTGTACTTCTTCGACCCCGATGGCAATCGCGTTGAGCTCTACTGCGACATGGTGTCCAACGGCTTTGCGGCGATGCAAACCCTCGGTCCGGCGGTTAAACCCCTGGACATTGAGACCGGCGAAGTTGTCAGTCGGTAATCGCTTGCAGGTTCCACTGGCCAAGTCCTGAACCGGAATGACCGGCAGACGAGAGTGCACCAAGGCGCTCTCGTCTGGTGTTGTCGCGGGCGGTCGGGACGCGCTAGACCGGTAACGGGAGGTTGTAGACCTTGGCCGCCGTCTCGTACAGGACCTTGCGCTGGACGCTGGGGAAAAAATGCGTTAAGAATTCTCCTCCGCAGGACAGCAGTGGCAATCGCATCGTGCTCTACCAACTCGTGAAGGCATCGTAGGCCTTTCATCATCGGAGGAAGCAACCATGCCGCTTTTTGTACGTGGGAACGTCTCGATCCATTACGAGCAACGCGGAAATGGATTTCCCTTGCTCCTGCTTCCGCCTGGCGGGATGAACGCGACGATCAGTTTCTGGGAGCGTACCGCTTTCAATCCCGTCGAAATCTTTGCCAGCGACTATCGGGTGATCGCGCTGGACGAGCGCAACGCTGGAAGTTCCTCGGGCCCGCTGGACATGGAAGACCCCTGGGGTGCCTATGCGGAAGACCAATTGGGGCTCATGAACCACCTGGGCGTCGACAAGTTCCATGTCCTGGGCTGCTGCATCGGCTGCTCGTATGCCTTGAACCTGAGCAGACGGGCGCCCGCTCGGGTCGTCTCAGCTGTCCTCGAACAGCCCATCGGCATTGATGAAGCCAACCGCCAGGTGCTGCCCAACGCCTGGGTGGAATGGGCCAAGCAGCTGGTCCAGAAGCGCACCGACGTTGACATGGCGATGCTCGAAGCCTTTGGCAAGCGGATGTGGAGCGGCGACTTTGTGTTGAGCGTATCGCGGGAGTTCGTGCGGTCGTGCACCACGCCACTGCTGGTGCTTCCGGGCATCGATCTGCCCCACCCGACGGCCATCGGTCACGAAATTGCCGCGCTTGCTCCCCGCGCGGAGCTGTTAACGCCCTGGAAGGAACCCGCCGATCTTGTTCCTCAAGCCGTCGAGCGCATCCGGCGCTTTCTGCGGAGTCACACTCCGGCATAACCACTCGACGGACTCCTCCGCAGGCTGCCCTGTCTTCACGGGCAGCCACACCCTACAGCATCTGCGCCGCGTGCGGCCGATGGTGAGGCAAATAGCTGCACGTGCAAGGAGAAGGTATTCACTTTGCACTTCTTTCGCTCTTACTAGATAAATGCTTCGCCCTTACAACTCCAGGTGCTTTTTGAGGAGATCGGCGTACTCGATCGGTAGGTGATGTTGATCGCTCCATGCACAGAGAATACTCCTTACACGCTGTGGGAGGTCCGGATGCTGTGGCACGATGTCTGCTTCTACGTAGCGTAAGACGGCCGGGAGCGTACGGTAGCGCGCTTTTGCCTGTTGGATACCTACATACAGAGCCACCAGCATCTCCTCTCTCGTCCCTACGCACTCAAACGGTTTATGCTCGACAAAACCCAACAACTCTCGGATCATGGGAATCGCCTCAGCACGCTCGAACAA
>JBGPOI010000520.1:0-3797 GCA_041487975.1 Binatia bacterium
CAAAAAACCAACCTGGTTGTTCCCTTGAATCCAGTTGTAGCGGACACTCACCCGGAAGGGGTCCCAAAATGTCCAGTCGATCCCCGGCTGCATCAAATACGCCCCGGCCCAGTCGTAGAAGAACACGAAACTCGGCCGCAGATTGCCCCCCATATACTGCGTGCTGACGCTGAGCGTGGTAATCTCCTGATCGTTGCCCAGGTTGTAGGTTCGGCTAAATCCACACGGCGCGAGGGGACCCGGAATACAGGCATTCGTCCGGTTGCCCGGTCCGCCCACACGGGTCGTCAGCTTGGGATCGGTTCGCCCCGGCCCAATCGGCGCCATACGCCGCCGTGTGACCGCTGTCACATCAATATCGTTCAGCAGACTCGGGGCCTGACCCGGGAGAAAGCTGGTGTTGGTGTACGTATGCGACTTGAGCAGCTGCAGGGAAAAGGTAAACGTGTTGCTGGCGTTCAACCAGCGAATCCACTGATTGTGGTCGAGACCCAGGCTGAACGCCCAGGCGTCCGTGGTGGACGTCTTCCCGCGCCGACACCCGCGCACCCCCGCGGAGTCCGTGCAGTTCCCTTCGCTGGCGTATATCCCCCCGGGCAGAAATTGCGCGTTGGCAAACGGGCTCCCCGTCACCCCCGCCTTCGTGATCGGCAGCGTCAGAAAGCGCTGCAGGGCCGGGGTCGCCCCGAAAATCCCATCATGGATCCCCCGCTGCACCCCCGTATTGTTGAAATAGGCAAACTCACTGCGAAACGTCGTGTAGATGTAGTACAGCGGATTGTCGCTGCCCACGAACATCCCCGTTAACGCATTGACCGGAAACGACAGGGACGCCCCGCTGATCTGAATGCGCTTCTCGCGAATGGGCACCCACAGGTTCCGCTCCGTCCCCGCCGGCGTGCCAAAGCCCCCCGGTCCGCCCACGATCTTCTTGGCGCCCACCACCTGGTCATTGGACCCCCAGGGGTTGTTGATCGGCTTGCCACTGGCGTCAAAGGCCGGCTTGCCCGTGAGTTGCGTGAACAGCTTGCCCGTGCCGTCCAGATCCCAGGCTAAATGCGCTGGATCGGGCGACAAGACCCCGGCCTGTGAGAGCGCGCGGTCCTGCCAGGTGTAGTAATGCGCAACCGAGAAGGTGAAGTCATGGACCGTGCCGACCAGCCGTGCCCCCCCACGACTGCTCGCGAGATCGCTCCGCGGCCCGGGCGCTCTGACACTACAGGGAACCCCATTGCCCGAGATCCCGTCCGGTCCCGGACTCTTCGCCCCATAGAGTGGCCCGCCACACGGCATGCGCCCTACCTCTACCGGCGACGTGTTGGTGGGATAGTTCCAGAAACTCCCCTGGTTGAGCGCATACCACGCATTCGTGCGCCGGTCCGGCGAGACAAACCCTTCCAGGGTCAAGTCACTGATCGGCCCCACCGTGCCAAAGCTCCACTGCGCCCGCAGCATGTTCAGTGGCACCCGGCGTTCATCCAACGACACCAGAAACCCGCCAAACAAGTTATCCAACGGGTTGATCTGGTCGAGGAGCCGAAACCCGTCGGTCTCTCCCCAGGACAGGTTCTGGCGCCCAATGCGAATGAACAACGGGCCTTTGGTGATGTTAAAATACCACTCGAACAGCCGCGTCTGGTTGACCTTCTTGTTCATCCAGTTGATCGAGGTCAGATACTCAAAGTTCTTGAAGCGCGTAAATTGGCCGGGATATTTTTCTGTTTGCCGGCCAAAGTACTTATCCCAGTAATTGCCCCCCAACCCCCCATTGAGCTGCTTGCGCAGGGGTTTCGGGCCGTAGTCCCACACCCCGTCGTACTCCTCGCGCAGGTTGAGGTAGTAATCCAGGGAGTCGAGGTTGGCGAAGCGAAAGAATTCACCCACGGTGGGGAACTCCCGCGAGATGCGGCCGATGTTATGGCGCCACTCTAAGGTGGCGAAGGTGCGATGCTGCACGAGGTTCCCGGTACTATATAGGCCTTTGCCGGTGCCGATGTTGTCCGACGTGGTCGCAAAGGTCGCCCGCGTGTAGGCAAACCCCGACAAACTCATCTCGCGCCGGTCGTCGAAGAAATAACCCCAGGTGGTTGCGGCGGGGATCAACAGCAAGGCTAACGCCGCAAACAGCCCCCATCCATGTTGCCGATTCCTCCTCATAACATGCCCTCCTTTTTTTCCCACCCAGCCGTTCTCCCGCCAGGCGGAATTAGCAGTAATAACTTATTTTAGGTTACCACTTCACTTTTTGTCTCTTCCTGTGGTATAAGGCTGCCAGCCTTCTATGACTCTTCGTGCCCCTAACCAAAGGGCAATAGCTGGAATCGGGGCAGAAAGTCATAACAAAAAAGTAAATTTGTGGTGACATTTCGGTAACAACAAGAAATGAAACCAGAATCTTTGCCTTCTCCGGCTTCATTTCGCCTGGATAGCGCCAACCAGACCCTCTGGCGTGGCAGCCAAGCGATTTCTCTGACGCCCAAAGCATTTACGGTGCTCCGCTATTTGATGGCGCGCCCGGACCAATTGGTGACCAAGGAAGAACTCCTTAATGCCGCCTGGCCGGGCATTTACGTGAGCGATGCCGCCTTAAAAGTCTGTATTCGTCGCATTCGCCAGGCGCTGGGAGATTTCGCTCATCCCCCACAATATATTGAGACCATGTACTGGCGGGGGTATCGGTTCATTGGGAAAATCGCGCTCTCCGCCCCATCTCTCCCAGCAGCCAGCAGTCAGCAGTCAGCAGCCAGCAGTCAGCAGTCAGCAGTCAGCAGTCAGCAGCCAGGGATTCTCGGTCCACAACTGACAACTGACAATTGGCAACTGACCACTCCCCTGGTGGGGCGGGAAGCCGAGTTGGTGCAACTCCACGGCTGGTTAGAGAAGGCCCTGCGTGGTGAGCGACAGGTTGTCTTCGTGAGCGGCGAACCAGGGATCGGCAAGACCACGGTCGTGGAAGCCTTTCTGTCTCGCGCCGCGACGCGGACCAACATGTGGACGGCGCGTGGGCAGTGTGTCGCCCACTATGGTACGGACGAAGCCTACTTACCGGTCCTAGAGGCGCTTGAGCGGCTGTGTCGTACCCCAGGGCACGAACGCTTTGCCTCCTTGCTCAGCCGGCACGCACCCACATGGCTGGCCCAGATGCCTGCCCTCCTCAGCCCTGCCGATCGCAAACGACTCCGACGTGAGCTGCAGGGCGCTACGCGAGAACGGATGCTGCGCGAGATGGCTGAGGCTGTGGAAGTGCTCGCTGCCGAGACCCCGCTCATCCTGGTGTTGGAGGACTTGTACTGGAGCGATCATGCCACCCTGGACCTGATTGCCTTTCTGGCGCGGCGGCGGGAACCCGCCCGGCTACTGCTCATTGGCACGTATCGACCGCGGGAAATAATTGCGGGTGGTCATCCGCTGAAGGTCATCAAGCACGAGTTGCAAGTGCACGGACACTGTGCGGAGTTACCGCTCGGGTTGCTGACCCAGGAAGATGTAAGCGCATATCTAACGGCTCGGTTTACGGCCGGTATGGCAGAGCAATTGCCCCTGCGCGAGCTGGCCCGTGTTATTCATCAGCGCACGGACGGCAATCCGCTCTTTATGGTCAACGTGGTGGACTATCTGGTGACGCAAGGCTTGCTTGTCCAGCGCGATGAGCGTTGGCATCTCGAAGGGGACTTGGAAATAATTCAGATCGAGGTACCGGCGAGCATCCAGCAGAGGATCGACACACCGATCGATAGACTCAGTGCGGAGGAGCAGCGCGTGTTGGAGGTCGCAAGCGTAGCGGGGGCGGAGTTCTC
>JBGPOI010000521.1:0-3789 GCA_041487975.1 Binatia bacterium
CTACTAAACCAGAATGCAAAACATTCGTACACTTTCTCATGAGACTCTTCAGGACTGTCATTCTGAGCGGAGCGAAGAATCTCATGCCGAGACCCTTCGTTGCACTCAGGGTGACAACTCTGGTGTGCCAATCTTATGCCGCCTGGTTTAGTAGATAGGAAAGCTGCAAGCTAAACATAGTTAAACCATGCTCGTCAGGTCAATTGCCTTTCCAAGGAGGATATATGGAGACCACAGGATCGACATTCGGCGCATTCAATCAGGGAGGAGTTCCGACCATCGCGTGCTTCAACAAGGCGACGACTGCCCTCGGCGTCGACTTCGACGCCTTGATCGCAGCCATGCAGGTGTTCGTGGATACATACGTGACGCCGGTGTGGGGCACGCCCGCGAAGCTCATCAAGTCCACCGGGTTCGTGAAAGGCGCCTGGGCCATGGTCTTCCTCGACAACGCCGATCAGCCGGGTGCCCTCGCGTATCATGATCTCACGCCCGATGGACTGCCCGAGTCCAAGGTCTTCGTCAAGACAACGATCGAGAATAATGACCTGGTCAGTGTGTCGGCGTCTCACGAACTTGTGGAGATGCTGGTGGACCCAGCCATCAACCTGATGACCACAGGCCCTGATCCGAAGCTCACCTACGCGTATGAGAGCGCGGATCCGGTCGAGGCGCTCAGCTTCCCCGTCAACGGCATTGCGATGACTGACTTCATCTACCCCGCCTATTTCGAAGCCTTCCACAAGCCGGGCGCGGTGCAGTTCGACCATCTCAAGAAGATCAAGAAGCCGTTCCAGATCCTCGCTGGCGGCTACCAGATCATCTTGAAGAATGGCAAGTGGAGCCAAGTCTTCGGCTCTGCGGCGAAGGAGAAGCGCTTTGCGCGCGAAGACCGCCACGGCCACCGGAGCGAGCAGCGTGCGGCGAAGAAGCTGGAACGTGCGGCGGAAAAGGAGATCGCGCGGGCGGAGCGCATCGGCTGAGGGACCCCGGACCGGTGCGCGGGCGGTTAGCCACCCCGACGTAGTATGAGGCATTCGTGCGGGGAGGAGTTTGCGTTTACGGTAAACACTCATGCAAGAGAATCAGTCTCTCGTCCCGGCCGCCAGGGGCCATACCGCAACGGCAAAGGCGGCATGGAAGATGGTTCGGTAGTCATAGCTCACAGTGAAGAAGCACAGGAGGCGTTGCGATACCATGAGTCAGCCGAAGCCCATCCGCGTACACGTCATTACCGGAGGGTTCCCCCCCGGTTCGGCCGCCGGGCATGACATGGACTACGCCCGCCTGCGAATTCTCCAACTGCTGCAAGAGCACCCGCACCTGCTCACGACCGTCGCCAATGATTTTACCGACATCTCCAAGTGGGTGCCGGCAAGCCGACTCTTGATCACGTATGTCGCCGGTCCCCACCCCAATGAGGAGCAGAACCAAGTCATCCGGCAATGGCTTGAGGCGGGCGGACGCTGGCTTGCCCTGCACGGCACCAGTGGGGGGAAGGCCGTACCGGTGGGCGAGCAGCGCAGCGCCCGCAAGATGGTCAAAGCCAGTCACCACGCCACTCTGGGCTGCTTCTTTCTCAACCACCCGCCGCTGCGGCAGTTCCGAGTCCAGGTCACCGATCGGGAGCACGTTCTCACCAAGGACCTGCCGGTATCCTTCGCGGTGATGGACGAACTTTACCTCATTGAGCTGCAAGAGCCAGCGACGTGCCAGGTGCTGCTGACCACGGAACTCGCCACAGACCCCTCGCCTCCGGGCTTCGGCTTCGTCTACGACGCAGACACCTCTCTCCTGCCGGATGGCAAGACGCGTGTGCTCGGGTATGTCCGCGAGGTGGGCAAGGGCGGTGTGGCGTACATAGCGCTCGGTCACTGTCACTCCCCGAAAAATAATGTGCAGCCGTTTGTAGACCCCAGCGTGGACCCTGCGGGGAGCACTCCCCAGCTGTTTCGCGGCTCGTGGGAGACCGAGCCCTTTGAGAGGTTGCTGCGCAACGGGATCACCTGGGGCTGCGGACAGGAACTCTAAGCGCGGTAAAGTAGGCTGGGTTGAGCTGAGCGACACCCAGCGCTGGCATGCGTGCGACGAATTCCAGCCTACGAGGCTCACGGCAATCTGGGTAAAGACAAGGGCAGTAGCCTCATCCGGCCATTGGGGATTCCAACATCACCAGTTGTCGTGCTGGTAGCCGAAGGCGCGCGCCCACGCCAGCCTGAGCCCACGTTGGTACCCAGTGCAGTGCTGACCCCCTCAGGGTCAACTTTCCCAGCTCTGGTTGTCGGACGTTTGTCGCGATTTACAGTTGCGTGTACGGCTGTCGTGTTCTTGGGTGCCACGGGCAGCTTGTCTGCCCGTGCCCAACTCATTTCACTCCTACACAGGGAACGCAGCCATATCAACTCGGACACGCTGAGATTCCCTCCTCTCTCCTCGGGGAAGAAAAAAGAGAAACCTAGAATAACCGTCAGCGCGTTGCTAAGAATAGCAGGGATGGGCCATACGTTACCGTACCCAAGGAGGACAACCACGTGGAAGATTTACAAGTCGCAGTGAAAAACCGGGTTGGCATTCTCACCATGAACCGACCCGAGAAACTGAACGCACTGACTTTGCAGATGGGCCAGGCTGCCGTGGCTGCGCTGAAAGAGATGGCCGGCAACCCGGACATCGGGGCAATAGTGCTGACTGGGGCCGGTCGTGGCTTTTGCGCCGGCGGCGATGTTTCCGCCATGCGCAGCCGCAACGAAATCGCTGCGCAAGACGCAGCCCTAGAGCAGCGGATCGATAATCTGCGTCAGGGGCAGGAATGGCCCTGGCTGCTGTATACGCTGCCCAAAGTGACCATTGCCGTGGTGAACGGCCCGGCAACCGGCGCGGGGCTCGGCTTGGCGCTGTGCTGTGATCTACGCATTGCTTCGGACCAAGCCCGATTCGGCACGGCCTATGCCCGAGTGGGCTACGGCGGGGACTATGGCATCACCTGGCAACTGACGCGGCTGGTGGGTCAGGCGAAAGCGAAGGAGTTGTTCTTTCTGCCGGATATTATCTCCGCTGCCGAGGCGCACCAGATTGGTCTGGTGAACCGAGTGGTGGCGCACGAGAAACTGTGGGAAGAAGCGATGGCCATAGCCGAACGCATCGCGGCCGGCCCGCTTATCAGTTATCGCTATATGAAAGCCAATATCAATCAGGCTGTATCGGTGGACTTCCGCACCTTACTGGATCGCGAAGCAGAGACGCATTCGCGTTGCGGCCAGACCGAGGATCATCAGGAAGGGGTGCGTGCTTTTCTGGAAAAGCGCTCGCCGCAGTTCCGTGGCCGGTAAGGGGTGCGCGGCTGGAGTAATTCGTGAACCTGCAGACTCGCGCCGACGACCTCGGCGCCAATCTTGTATTCACCAGGGTCGAGCAGTACTACTCGCATCGCTTTCGCGACGCGATGCAGATCTACATGGCCGAATTTCACAGTTCCCGGCTGTCGATCGGTACGATCCGCTCGTTGCTCAGAACCGGGAGTTACCAGCTCTTCGTGGGACAGGACGCTGGACGGGTTCTTGCCATGGCCTTGGTTTGGGAGTGTAGCCGGCCAGCGTTCGTTCATCTCGACTACATTGCGGTGAAACGGGAGTGGAAGGGGCGGAGCATCGGCACCGCCTTTTACCGCTGGTTGATCGAACACCTGGAAGAACTGTCTCCCCGCGCCCAGTTGCTGACGCTGGAGGTCGAAGATGATCTCCTCGATTTTTATCGTCGCAGTCAGACCCGAGTCTTGCACGACGTGCCCTA
>JBGPOI010000522.1:0-3787 GCA_041487975.1 Binatia bacterium
CGGCGATTGGACTGATCTCCTCTCTGATGGGGATCGGCTCTATGCGGGTGCTCAAGAACGTTAGTCCGCAGCTCGCTTTGCGTTACGCTACGTATCTCGCTGCCGGCGCCTTTCTCTTCTTCGCGCTGATCTTGGTGTGGGCTTTAGGGATCGCGCACGCAGTCTTCTGGGCGGTCGGTTCCGGTTGTGTGGTTGGTATCGGCATCGGACGCATCACCGAATACTACACCTCGGCCGCGCCTGTGAATCGTGTGGCCCGTGCCAGCCAGACTGGCGCAGCAACCAATATCATCAGTGGCTTGGCGGTAGGATTGGAGAGCTGCGTATTGCCCGTCCTGGCCATTTGTCTGGCCATCTTCATCGCCAGCTCTACTGCTGGACTGTACGGGATTGGCATCGCTGGGATCGGCATGCTGGCAACCGTGGGAATTACCATGAGCGTGGACGCCTACGGTCCGATTGCTGACAATGCCGGTGGTATCTCGGAGATGGCCGGTCTTGGCCCTGAAGTGCGCAAGATCACCGATGGTTTAGATTCGCTCGGCAACACCACGGCGGCGATCGGGAAAGGGTTTGCTATCGGCTCGGCGGCGTTGACTGCGCTGGCCTTGTTTTCCGCTTTTACGCAAGTGGTCGATCAGGGCCGGCTTGCGGCGCATCTCCCGCCGCTGCAGATCGTTGTGACGAATCCCTATGTGGTGATCGGCCTGTTTATTGGCGGGACCATTCCGTTTTTCATTGCCGCGCTGACCATGACTGCGGTCGGCCGGGCCGCCGGGCTGATGGTCGAAGAGATCCGCCGGCAGTTCCGGGAAATTCCGGGGTTATTGGAAGGACTACCGGGCGCGCGGCCAGAGACAGCCCGTTGCATCGATATTTGTACCGCTGCGGCCCTGAAGGAAATGATTATACCGGGTCTCACGGCAGTAGTGGCGCCAGTAACGGTGGGCTATATCATGGGCGCGGAAGCACTCGGTGGTATGCTCGCCGGCGCGACTGTGACCGGCGTGCTACTGGCACTCATGATGGCTAACGCTGGAGGAGTGTGGGATAACGCCAAGAAGGCGATCGAAAAGGAAGAAATTCCCGGCGAGAAGAAAGGCACCGAAGCACACAAGGCCGCCGTGGTTGGAGACACAGTTGGTGATCCTTTCAAAGACACCGCCGGGCCGGCGATGAACATCCTGATCAAACTGATGTCCGTGGTGGCGTTAGTAATCGCGCCGCTGCTGGTGTAGCAAAAATAAGGACTGAGTAACGAGGACTGAGGACTGAGCGAAAACAATGATTTAATGATTCAATGTCTTGATCCTCGTTGCTCAGTCTTCAGCACTATTTCTTCCCCTTCCCTTTCGAGACAGGAGCCGGTTTGGGCCGGGAGAACCCGAGGCTCTTGCCTGCCATGTCGGCCACAACGCGAAAGAGCCAACCCCCCAGCGGTCCGGCAATGGCCGCGACCATCACCGCACCGACCAGGTCACGATAGTTGTGTGGCGGTACGCCAAGGTTCCGGAACGTCAGGACAAAAATCAGCGCAACGGCGGTCACCAACACCAAAGGCACTTCCTTCTCGGTCAGCCACACTTCTCCCATGTAGGCGCCGATCAGAAGGAGCATGCTCAGCAGCCAAAAAGTCTTTTCCGGGTAGGTGTCACGGTAGAGAGAAACGGAAAGGGTGGGGGTGAGTTGGGGGTCGATACGAACGGCCGTGAGTTGGTAGGTTCCCTCCCCAGGACTCACAAGAGAGTGCAGGCCATGATTATGCAGCTGGTGAGTAGTGGTGCTGCCGCGTCGGCCCAGCCGTTGTCGGACACTGCGTTCGGAGAAGACCCCGGCAAATTCCTGAATCTTTTGCCCGTCTTTGGCTAATAACAGCGTGTAGCCGGCTTCACGTCCCACCTCGCCGGCCGCAGCCGCAAAATTACCCTCAACTACCAGGTCATAGACAGTCCCTTGTTCGCCCAGAGGGAGCGGCATCGCGACGCCGTCAGCGGCCACGGAACCGCCCCCTGCCAGCGAACCAACAAAAATGGCAAAGTACACTTGGGCGCACGTGACGCCGATCCACACAAGACTGAACCCCAGTGCCAGCGTTTTGAGGCGCGGCTCGATGGTGCTACTGAGAACAGTCTTGAGAGGAAAAAACAGGATCAGGAGTAACAGCAAAAACCCCAGAGTGGTGACCCCTGTGGTCGGGGCAATCTCATCGAGGATGCTAAGTAAAGCAATGACCGCAATTCCTCCGCCGAGGAGCAGGGGGATCCCCCAGTCTAGCAGCGCATCCTGCCACTGAAACATGGGAAGTAGTGGGGAAGGTCGAACATTTTTGCCGCGGGTCGAGGCTGTCGCCATAATGTGTATATCCTTGCGTCCCCAGCTACATACCATCCACAATCCGTCCTGCCAACTATTCGGCGCAGGAGCAGGACATTACGCGGCGTTGGAAGTGCTCACTGCAGTTCAGCGGTTTCTGGCCGGTAGACGGGAATTACGTCAGTAGGAACGCAATCTGCGGCACCCTACTCTAGGGCGACAATCGCTATTTCTCCACGTTGTACCAGAGCAACTCGGTGAGGCTCTTGATCGGTGTGCCTTCGCCTTCGCTGCTGATCGCTCTCACCAGCCCCACACCCGGGGCGTACCATTCGACGTAGAGAAGCTGGTACCCAGTGAAATGTTTCTTCGGGTCGGCGAATGCGCTCGCGGTGGTTGTCTCGACGCGCAGGCAGTTGCGAAAGACTCCGGCCGGGACATGGACCTCTTCTGGATCGATCCACGCCTTGGCCGAGGAGGTCATATTCTGTCCGCCATTAAGGGGCCAGGCATTGGTCTGGAGACCAATATGCCAACTTGTGTCACCGCGATACGGACTTGGCAGGACCTGTTCGGTTCCTTGCCCAAGCTTGGTATCCCAGACCTGGTTTCCGTCGTCAGAATCAAGCCAAGGATAGCGGTGTAAGAAACCGTCTTTGCGGAAATAGGCGACCGTACTTTTGGCCTGCGGCGCCGTCGTGGTGAGGGGTTCGTATTCTTCCGCTACGACATAGGACTTTCCGTCAAGCAGCGGCAGGTTGTCTTTGATGACCGTCTCGGTCATGTAGTAGAGATAATCGCCACTGGAGAAGGTGACGAGATGGGTCCAGGAGTTGTGCATAGCCAGGGGAAAAAACTCGGACCCGCTCATGAGTGGGGGCGGGGCAAGGATTGTGGTCATCGCCCAGACAGCGAGGAGGAGCGTACCCACCGCAGTGAGAAACCTGGCCATGCTGAGAAATATACTGCCCGGACTGTTGCAGCGCAACTATGAACCACTCTCCCGGCAAAACTTATCAGGATTCGATTCCTCAAGCTCTTTTTAGGGTCAGATACACCCGCCCTCCACAATTTTCACAAATCCTTGACTCTGGTGTCTGTATAAGACGATGGCAATGAGCGCAGTGCAGCAACAAGACGAACGGCTTGCTTTTACCGAGGTCATCACGTTGCATCAGCAAAGGGTGTACGGCTACCTCCTGCGCTTCACCCGTAACTCCCATGATGCCCAGGACCTGTTTCAGGAAACGTTTCTCCGCGCTCACCGCGCCTACGCCGCTCTACCGGCGGACGCTGACCTACGAGCTTGGCTCATGCGTATCGCGGTCAACTTGACCAAGAACTATGTGCGCGATCGCCGGCGTCGCGCCAAAGTCTTGGTCGATGAAGAGGAAGGTCACAATCTGGATGGATCATTGATCGGAGGAGCTGGCGGAGACACGGAGAGCACTATGATTTCACGCGAGACCGCACG
>JBGPOI010000523.1:0-3786 GCA_041487975.1 Binatia bacterium
CTCACTTTTTTGGTCGCCCCAGTACTCGACCGCGGCCTACCGTGATCCCTTCGCGCTCTTTGCCGACGCAGTGGACATCCTCCGTCAGGAAGTCCGTGAACTAGCCGGGCTTGGTTGTCAGTACATCCAGATCGATGCCCCTGAGTTGGCGACGCTCGTCGATGAGTCACAGCGGCGCGCGACGTACGAGGCGCGTGGCGTCTCGCCCGAGCGTATGCTTGGCGAAGGTATTGATCTGCTCAACGCGATCGCCGATGCGCCCGGGATCACTTTTGGTTTGTACCTCTGCCGCGGCAATAACGCCGGCCACTGGATGAGTCAGGGTGGCTACGAAGTGATCTCCAAACAGGTTTTTCAGCGGGCAACCAAGTACGACATTTTCTTGTTGGAGTATGATGACTGGCGCTCCGGCTCGTTTGCTCCCTTGGTAGACATGCCGCGGGATAAGATCGTCGTCCTTGGTCTGGTTTCGACCAAGAAGAGTGAGGTCGAACCAATCGACGGCCTCATCGCTCGCATCGAAGAGGCGAGTCGCTATTTCCCCCGCGAACGACTGGCCCTCTCTACGCAATGCGGGTTTGCTTCAGTGATACAGGGAAACCCGCTCACTGAGGCGGCCCAGAAAGCCAAGTTGCGGCTGGTTGTGGATGTCGCCTATCGCGTGTGGGCGTAAATAATCATTTTTGGTAGGGTGGGCATTGCCCACCTTTCCGCCAATTTCGCTGAGAGAGGCTTGCTCATGACACAGGTGCTGCGATGATCCGTACTACCGTTGTTGGCAGTTGGCCCCTGCCGGAGATGTATCGGGAGCGCCTGCTCCAATACCATCGCGGCACCTTACCGGAGATGCTGATCAAGCCGACCCTGGCCGGTGCGGCGGAGATTGCTATCCGTGAACAAAAGGCGACCGGCATCACCCAGTTCATGGGAGGCGAGTTCTTTGCCGAGGTCTTCATCCAACACCTTCCTCGCAAGCTCACCGGCGTGCAGCTAGTCAAGCCGCAAGCTGCGGAGCTCAAGGCCTACACCGACTTGGCGGAGTACGAACTGACTGGAGACATCGACGCCCCGCACGGTCTCGGCTATGTCGAGGCGTTTCGGCGTGAGTCGCAGATCGAGCCCGCGCTGGAAAAAGCTTCGGTCCCAGGTCCGCTAGAGGTGTTGGCGCACCTCCGTCCGACTCCGGAGGTGCGGGCGCAGCTCCCACGAGCAATCGAGATCGTCAACCGCGAGGTACGTGGCTTGGCCGCGGCCGGCGCGCGCGAGATCCAGCTCGACATTCCTTACATCGCCATCAGATCAATCCTCGGTCAACTCGCGCCGGCCCAGGCGGTGGATCTCATTGCCCGCAGCTTCGTCGGCGTGCAGGTCACCAAGACGATTCACTGTTGCCTCGGTGACCTCGGCTCGCAGTCGGCGATCACCGTTCACAACCTGCGCGCGTTGTTGCCGTACATCGAGCAATTGACCGGAGTCATCGATAAGGTGCACCTGGAGTGCTCGCATGCCGGGCAGTGGGCGGACCGAGGATGTTTGCGTGACATTCCCAACGAGCTGCAAGTGATTGCCGGGATTGTTGATGTCAAAGCTCCGGTCGAGACTACGGAGCACATTGCCGAGCACATTACCGAACTGCTCCATTTGATCGAACCCGAGCGCTTGTGGATCGCGCCCTCGTGCGGCTTGGGCCGACGCACTACTGAGATTGCCATCGGCAAGCTCTCGCGCATGGTCGAGGCCGCCAAACGTTTTTAAAAAGCTCTCAGCGATCAGCCACTAGCTTTCAGTGAAATCTAGACAAGGGCTTAACCCCTTGTTGCCTTGCCTTACTGATTGCTGATAGCTGACTGCTGAATGCTCCCCGTCAGAAAGGAACGAACGCATGAGCCGTGAGCAGAACCTGGCCGTCGCCCAGGCGGTGACGCTGAAGCCAATCGAAGAGATTGCTACCCGTTTGTCTTTGTCTTCCCAACACCTCGAACCCTACGGTCGTTTCAAGGCTAAGATTGCGCTTGACGCCTTGTCGGCCGCATCCTCGCGCCCGGCTGGCAAGCTCATCCTGGTCTCGGCGATCAACCCGACTCCGGCGGGCGAGGGTAAGACGACGACGACAGTCGGTTTAGGTCAAGCCTTAGCTCGCCTGGGTAAGAAAGCTACGGTGGCCGTGCGCGAGCCGTCGATGGGGCCAGTGTTCGGCGTCAAGGGGGGTGGTTGTGGGGGCGGACGCTCGCAAGTGTTACCGATGGAAGATATCAACCTGCACTTCACCGGTGACATCCATGCCGTGACTTCCGCGCATAATCTGTTGTCCGCGATGCTGGATAACGCGCTGTTCCACGGGTCGGTCGATCTTGATGTGCGCCAGATCCGCTGGCGCCGAGTGATGGACATGAACGACCGCGCCTTGCGGCAGATCGTGATTGGATTGGGCGGGCGGCTCATGGGGGTGCCGCGTGAGGAAGGCTTCGACATCACCGCCGCCTCTGAAGTGATGGCGATCCTTTCCCTGACTAGTGGCCCGGCTGATCTCATCGAGCGACTCTCGCGCATCGTGATCGGCTTCTCTAGCAAGGGCAAAGCGGTAACCGCGAGCGAAGTGCAGGCGTCGGAGGCAATGGCCATTATCCTCAAGGATGCACTCAAACCCAATCTGGTGCAGACCGTGGAAGGAGTACCGGCGTTCGTGCATGGCGGCCCGTTCGGCAACATTGCTCACGGCTGTAACAGCATCCTCGCTACGCGCCTGGCACTGAGTTATGCGGACTTCGTGGTGACCGAGGCCGGGTTCGGTTTCGATCTGGGTGGGGAAAAATTTCTCGATATCAAGTGTCGTGAGGCTGGTCTGTGGCCGTCGGCAGTGGTGCTGGTTGCTACGGTCAAGGCGTTGAAGATGCACGGCGGCGCTGCCTTGAACGAGATCAACAAGCCAAACCTCAAGGCGCTCAAGCTGGGGATGAGCAATCTGGCCAAGCACGCAGAGAGCGTGCGCGAGTACGGGCTGCGGCCGATCGTAGCGGTGAATCGCTTTGCTACCGATACCGAGGACGAACTCAAGCTTATCGTCGAAGAAAGCCGTGCGCTCGGCTTGGAAGCCCGAGTCATCGATGTATTCGGGCAAGGCGGCGAAGGCGGGCTGCCCTTAGCTGAAGCGGTGGTCGAGGCGTGTCAGGGACCTGCCTCAGCTCCGCGCTTTCTCTATCCTCTGGAGGCGTCGATCGAGGACAAAATCCGCACTATCGCGCAAAAGATTTACGGCGCCGCGGACATTGCTCTGTTGCCACGCGCGCGCACCGACCTGGAGCGAATCAACACCTTAGGGTACAGCAAAGTGCCAATCTGCATGGCCAAGACTCAGCTCTCGCTCTCCGACGATCCCAAGCTTTTTGGCCGGCCACGTGACTTCACGCTCACCGTGCGTGAGATCCGGCTCTCGGCTGGCGCCGGTTTCTGCGTGCCGCTCACCGGTGACATGCTCACCATGCCCGGCCTCGCCGCTAAACCCGCAGCCATCGGTATGAAAATGGACGCAAACGGGAAGATTTCGGGGATGTTTTGAAAGGTGGCGAAAGAATATTACACAGAACGGCTGAAATTCCTCACCGAAGTCTTCAAGCTGGCATGGCTGTCGATCCTGGGGGTTGGTGGAGGTTCAGTCGGACTGCTCCTCGGTCTCTATGATCCAGTGCGTTATGCCTGGGCTGGAGCTGGGATCATCCTGGTACTGGTCTTCATGGTCATCCTCTGGCAAACTTACAAAAATATGAGGAGTATTTGGGTACACTTGGA
>JBGPOI010000524.1:0-3783 GCA_041487975.1 Binatia bacterium
GGGACCGATCGCCGGGTTTTTTGCCAAGAAACAAACGGTTCCACTCGCTCTCATCCCCGTTCCCGCCGACGCTAGTTCGCCGTCTCTGCCGTTCACTTACAGTATTGCTCTGGGCGTGCGGCGCAAGGACGAGGAACTCAAAGTGAAGTTGGACGATGCGCTCAAGCGCAGAACATCTGAGATCCACGAGATTCTGGAGGAATATGGAGTACCGCTGGTGAGTAGCCAGTAATCAGGAGAATAAGGAAGGTGTAGGGGCGCACAGCTGTGCGCCCCTACGAGGAAAGCAGATGCGAGGACTCTTGCCAGTGACTAAATGTCCAGTATGTCCTTTGCATATCCATTAGGTATCTGAATCATGAGCCAGAAGACCCAAACAACGCAGAGAAATTCACTACTCATTACCCATTACTCATTACTCATCACTGTCTGCGCAGTGATACTAGGTGTGGTGGGTGGTCTGTCGGTGCACGCCCAGGAAAACGGCAACGCCCCGCAGAAGCTCAATCCCTATACCGGCAATGCGCAGGCGATTGCTGAAGGTCAAGAACTCTACAAGCAGCTCAACTGCTACGGCTGCCACGGGATGCGTGGCGGTGGTGGGATGGGACCCAACCTGACTGACGAGACCTGGCAGACCGGCGACGGCTCGGACGCCAGCCTGCTGGCGCAGATCCGCGAGGGGCGCGGCAAGATGCCGTCGTTCAAAGACGCCATCGACGACGATCAGGCGTGGAAGATTATCGCCTTCGTCCGCTCGCTCTACAAGGGCGATCCCGAAACCGTCAAGTGGTAGCCACCTCTTCCAGCCGCGCCTTGGCCTCTTGCAAGTCCGCTGTGTCAAACCCCTCGGTGAACCAGCCGTAAATCTCCGCCAACATCTGCCGGGACTCTTCTTTCTTGCCCTGCTGCTGCCACAGTTGCGCTAAGCTCATTACTGCCCGCAGCTCTAGCGACTTTGCACTCTGACGCCGAGCAATCTCGATGGCCTTAAGAAAGCACGCTTCGGCTTCTGCCTCTGCTTGGAGGTTGGGTGCTGGGTGTTGGGAGCTGGTTTCAACTTTTGCCTTTTGCCCTTTGCCTCTTGCCTTTTGCTTTGTCTGAGCTTGCAACTCGGAACCTGAAACCTGAAACTTTTGCAGCGTAAGGTCCCCCTTGAGCCGATACAGCTCGGCCTCGCACCAACGCTCTCCAGTTTTCTGTACTAGATCCAACGCTTCGGCTAGCGCATTGAGCCCTTCCTCTGCCTGTCCCGTTTTCCCAGACGCCTCAGCCAGCAGAGCAAGCCAATACGGACGCATTAGCTCTGCTCCCGTGGCCCGGAAGGCAGCTAGGCCTTGTCGGATTTGCGGAATCCTCTCCTCTGCCTGTCCCTGTTCGGCCAGCGCCGAGCCCCACACCATCGTCCCAAGTGCCAACCAGTACGGAAACTCCTGCTCGGTTGACAGTGTCATCAGCGCCTCTGCCCGCTCTCGGGCGAGCTGCTCCTCCCGGCGGAGAAGATGGCACCAGGCAGCAATCCCCAAGGCATATGCCAGACTCAAGGGTTGAGACAGCCCTTCGGCCACGGCTATTACCTCCTGGCTCCGCTTCAGGGCCTGGTCTGGATAGCCCAGATGCCACAGGGTCCAGGCTGCAAGGTAGGATAGGCACTCTATCCGCGGGTCCGCCGTATTGCTGGCCCAGCGATAGCTAAGCCACGACGCCCTTTCGGGAGTTAGACACTCCATCCGCGGGTCCGCCGTATTGCTGGTGGGGCGCGGGTACTGCTGGGGGTCATACAGCGCAAGCGCCTGCTCCACATGTAGCCGAGCCGAGGTCAACTCTCCACGCCAGGTCAATGTGGCCCCCAGTGCCAGGTGGGCCACCGAGAGGGGATACGGATCTTGGACACTCTGGGCCAACCGCATCAGCTGCTTTGCCAGCTCATGGGCCGTCTGTAACTCCCCGCGGTTCAGATAAAACTCAACCAGTCGACACAGCACGGGGAAGAGCTGAGGGGTCTCGCCCAGCTGCTGGCAGAGTTCCAGGGCCCGGGTCCCAGCTTTTCCCCCCTCCGGGGCTGCATAGCCTCTGGTGGCTAACAGCGCCATACTCAGGGCGAGCTGTAGGGTCAGTTCTTGTTGGACGCGCTCGGCAGTGTCTGGCAGGGCCTTGAGCAACTCCAGCCCCTCGGTCAGCAGGCTGATCGCCTCCTGATGAGCGCTGCGCCGAATAGCATTCTCTGCCGCTTGCTCTAGATACTGCACCGCCTTGCGATACTCCCACCCCCGCTCGAAGTGCACCGCTAGCTCCGCTGCGATTTCGCTCGCCCGCGGGCCATAGGCCGTCTCTTCCCGTTCACCAATCTTCTTATGCAGACCGACGCACTGTCCCGTCGTCACCCGGTCGTATATCACCTCGTGATATAGCGCGTGGAGAAAGCCATAGCGCGCTGCCACCGTCCCATCCGGCCACTCCTCCACCCCTCTCACTTGCAGAAATTGCTCTCGCCGGGCCAGCCCCTCACAGCGCTGCTCAACTGTCTCTACTCTCTCCCCCAGCCCGGCCGCGACCGCTGCGGCCGAGAAGTCCATCCCCGCCACACTGGCAGCCTCTAGCACCTGTTGTTCCTCTGGGCTGACCCGATCGAGTTGCTGCTCGATGAAGTGCCGGAGGCTGGCGGGCATCTCGCCCTCCGCAATCTCCCGGGCCAGCTCCCAACCCCTTTCCTGTCGGACAAGCACGGCCCGTGCGATCAGCTCATCCACGATGTTGACCATGAACAGCGGATTGCCCTCCGTGCGCTGGTAGAGCATCCGTGCCAACCGCTGGAGGAATGCAGGTGCCTCTCCTCCTGCGGCAAACCGCACGGCCAGGTACGCGGCTACCGCCCGCTCGCTCAGCAACTCCAGGGGTAGCTCCTCGCAGTGCCCGTGTAACTCCAGTTCCTGCTTGATCGTCTTCAGCGGATGCTCCCGCACGATTACGTCCACTGGCCGATACGTACCCAGCACTAGCAGCCGCGCCGGCGCAGGCCGCCGCGCCAAGTAGGAGAGCAGGTCGAGCGTGGAGTAATCGCTCCAGTGCAGGTCTTCCAACCACAGCACTAATCCCCTCTCCGCCGTCAGCGCTTCGAGCGCCTCGGCCATCTCCCGCAGCATCCGCTCCTGTGTAGCCCCCAGCACCTTACGCTGCAGCGCCTCCAGGTCAGCCGCGCTGAGGAGCGCGGGCATTTGCACCAACCACGTGGGCGCATGCTGGTGGAGCACCTCGATGAAGTGCTCGTGCCCGGGCTCGCGACACAGCCGTCCGAGCGCTTCCAGCACCGGGAGATAGGCTTCACCTGCGCCAAAGTGCTCAATGCATTGCCCCCGCCCGATCCACACGCTCTCATCGGTGGCGACTTGCTCTAGCAAGGCTTCCCCCACCGTGGTCTTGCCAATCCCCGGCTCACCCGTCACGAAGACGATTTGGCGTTCTCCATGCAGGGCTTTCTCTAACCATTTGTGCAGCTGCACCAACTCCGGTTCTCGACCGACCAAGGTGGGTGTGAGGTGTTGGGTGCTAGGGGCTGGGTGGGAAAGGGAACTTGAAGCTTGAAACCTGGAACTTGAAACTGGCGGGGCAGTGGTGATGGGCGCGATGAACCGAAACCCTCGTCGATGCACCGTCTCGATGTACTGCGGGGCCTGCGGCTTATCCCCCAGCGCCTTGCGAATCTCACCAATGCAGGACGCCAGTGCCCACTCGCTCACGACTGTGTCCAGCCACACCGCACCGAGGAGCTGGTCTTTGGTTACC
>JBGPOI010000525.1:0-3768 GCA_041487975.1 Binatia bacterium
CTCCGATCAGTACAGGATGTACCAAGGGTTACGACAGGCTTTCAAAACCTTCGATTATGATTATCTGTATCCCAGTAAGGTCATCTTTGGTGACCCGGACCAGTGCGTCGAACGCATCAAACAAATCCTGGCCTCTGGCGTGACGAATGTGAGTCTGCTGGCTAATTTCGGTGGCCTCGATCATGCAAAGATTCTCGCTTCTCTGGAGCGTTTTGCGCAGTATGTGATGCCTAAATTCCAGTGAAGAGCGAAAAGTGAAGAGTGAAAAGCGCTCAATTCTTCATTCTTAATCCTCAACCCTGAACTGCTTTGAAAGGAGGGCTCTATGAAGATCCAGTATTCCAAGGGCAAAGTCCCCAAACAGGCGCACGTCGCCATTCCCGAGGGGCTGTACGAAGAAGAGCACGGCCGTCAGGGCTTCTTCGGTCCGGTCACTCAGTATTACCATCTGCATCCGACGACCGACTGGAAGCGCATCGAAGGGCCGCTGCAGCCGCGGGCGTTTAACACCTACGACCTTAAACCGACCGATCTCGACGATCCGCGCGGCGAGCCGGCGAAAGTGCTGTACAACAACGATGCGGCCGTATTCATCTCGCGCCGCTCCGAGCCGATGCCGTTCTGCTTCCGTAACGCCGATGGCGACGAGGTGTATTTCATCCATAAGGGCCGCGGCGTGTTACAGAGCGACTTCGGGCCGCTCACGTATAGCGAGGGGGACTACATCGTTATCCCCAAAGGCACCAACTACCGCGTGGTGCCGCAGACGCGCGATAACTTCACGCTGATCGTGCAGTCGCGCGGGTCGATTCGCTTTCCCGAGCGGGCCGGTGTCGGCCACTATGCGCCGTTTGATTACGACGTGATTGAAACGCCGGAGCCCGAGCCGGTCACCGAGCAACGACCCGAGTGGGAGTTGCGGGTGCGGCGCCGGGGCGAGTACACCTCGGTGTTCTATGACTTCTGCCCGCTGGATGTAGTGGGTTGGAAAGGCACCCTTTCGGTCTTCAAACTGAATGTGAAGGACTTCCGACCACTGATGAGCGAGGGTATTCATCTCCCGCCCAGCGCGCACGGCACCTTTGAAGCGGACGGTTTTGTCATTTGCACCTTTGCCCCGCGTCCGTTGGAAGGTGATCCACAAGCGCTGCGCGTCCCCTGGTACCACCGCAACATCGACTACGACGAAGTCTTCTTCGTGCACAGCGGCGAGTTTACCCTGAGCCGCAGGAGTGGCACCACGCCCTTCGGCGTGTTGTCGCTGAACCCACAAGGGCTGCATCATGGTCCACAGCCTGGCGTGTGGGAAAACAGTGTCAAAAACTGGCAAAAGGATGCTCGTCTAGAGTTCGTGGCGATCAATATCGACACCGAAGAACCCTTGCTCATGACCCCGGAGATCCAGGGGATCGAGATCAAAGGATACGCGGACCTGTGGGCCAAAAAGTAAGAACGACAGGGAGAATAGGAGAAATGGAGACGGGGAGAAAAAAGTGACAATTCCTCGATTTCCTGCTTCCCCTATTCTCCCATTCTCTGATTCCCCCATTCCTCTTCTCTTCAAGGGAGACCCAGAGAGGGAACTCGCCAAGTAAGGGCAAGGCATGAATCGCTCTTCCCGGCTTGGCGTAAGGCAGGCCGTCCAGCCCCTACGCCACCGGGAGGTTAGGGGTTATGCCTTTTTCTTTGCCCTCATCTATTTTGTCCAAGGCGCTATCGATCTGACCTCCGGTCTCGCCAATCAGCCTGTCCAGTATCTCCTCAAAGAAGACATGGGGCTGACCGCCGCTCAGTCCGGCCTTTTTTTCGCGGTGATCGGTCTGGGTTGGACGATCAAGCCGCTGTACGGGTTGCTCTCTGATTTTTTCCCACTCGCCGGTTATCAACGAAAAGGCTATCTCCTGCTGATGAGTACCCTGGGAACGGGGAGCTGGCTGGCGCTCGCGTTCTCCCCTCCACGCTACTCCGCCGTGCTGATTTTGCTGACGCTCTGTGCCGCGACGCTGGCTTTCTGCGATGTGATGGCCGATGCGCTGATGGTCGAGGTCGGTCAGCCGCTTGGCCTCACCGGCAGTTTTCAGGCGATGCAGTGGGCTTCGATCAGCCTCGCTTTCACTCTGGCTCAGCTCGGCGGCGGGTATCTGTCGGCGCATGCGACTCCGCCAACGACCTTTCTGCTTTCGGCGTGTTTTCCGCTCGTCACCCTGAGTGGCACTCTGAGGTTGGTGCGAGAACCGAAGACAACCATGAATCGTGAGAGTCTGCGAGACACGAGCGCCGCGCTCCGGTCTGCGGCACGGTCGCGTACTGTGTGGATCGTAGCGGGGTTTCTCTTTTTCTGGAACTTCAGCCCCTCTCTTGGCACGCCGCTTTTGTACTATGAGACGGACGTGTTGCAGTTCTCCAAGGTGTTCATCGGTGCCCTGGGCGCGTTGAGCAACGCCGCCGGCATACTGGGGGCCTTGTTGTTCTTTGCCTACGGTCGAGAGATACGGTTGGAGCGCCTGCTGTCTCTGGCCGTGGCTCTCGGCGTCGCCGCCACCCTCGGTTTTATGGGCCTGATTGGACCCAAGTCGGCGGTCGTCCTTTTCCTGCTCTTCGGCACCATCTCGCAGATCACCCACCTGGCCGTGCTGGACCTGGCGGCGCGGTCGTGCCCGGTCCGTGCCGAGGGGACGGTGTTTGCCTTGCTGATGTCGAGCTTGAACGTGGGGAGAACCGGCTCAACGGTTCTGGGAGGCTGGGTTTATGACCAACTCGGACTCACGCCCCTGATCCTGGTGAGCGCTGGCTTTACTGCCCTATGCTGGGGAGTCGTGCCGTTTTTGAAAACCAACCGTATGTCGTAGAGACGACCCAGGGCCGCCCACCGGAATGGAGGGGTGAAGCAAAGCCTCGCCCCTCCACAAAAACGACCAACTAGCAGCGAATACGGTCGAGCAGTCAGCTTAGTGGATGCAGTCCGGTAATTTGCTGACGAATATATTGCTAGACCAGGTGTCGGAGCCGCAGGCCGAGTTGTCATCTTCCAGGTCCGGCTCCGTCGCATGCCCTAACGATATGTTTTTAGTGATGGAGTTTTTAGTGGCTCCAGAGCTGATAATGATCCCCCTGAGCCCGTTTGCCTCTACGTCGTTACTCTTCACTAAGTTTCCCGTAGTGATCGGCTCAATCCTGATGCCATCCGTAAGGTTGTGGGTGACAATATTGCTGGTCAGTTGGTTGTTGTTAGCTTGAACATCGATGCCTTTCTTGGTGTTGTCATGGCTAGCGTTTAGGCTCAGGATATTGTTGTTACCGACAAGGTTGAAGCCGGATTGAAGGTTCCAGCCGGCAGTATTGTTGCTCAGCCGGTTTTTATCGGTAGCGATCTGGAAGCCGCGCTTACCATTATAGCTAGCAACGTTGCCGAGCAGCTGGTTTTGACCTGCCCCCGAATTGATGTCGAAACCATCCTGAGTGTTCCAGAGGGCGGTATTGTTGTTCAGGCGGTTGGTGGCGGTGGTGATGTGAACGCCATCACCACCATTCAGCTGGGTGGTGCTGCTCTCCAGTGTGTTGTTAGGGCTAGTCAGACGGAAGCCATGAGCGACATTGCCGTCCACCACCATGCTCTGGACCACGTGCTTGCCTATGCCCGCCAGCACGACACCGTTTGCACAACCAGTGACCCTGCCGTTCTTGAGCCGCCCTCCCTGCCCTATTAACTCAATACCGTTTCCTCTATCGTTTCCCGCCGTGATCGAGCACGTCACCGTGTGTGTCCCC
>JBGPOI010000526.1:0-3768 GCA_041487975.1 Binatia bacterium
GCAGAAGACTCAAAGACGGCCGTCACAGCCTCTGGAGTATCAATCCGGGTTAACCACGTAACCTGGTCAAAATCTCGATCAAAGCTGGCAATGATCTCGACACCAAACTCCTGGCAGCCCAAAGCGATCAAGGCGTCATGGAAATTCAGAACCCCCGATGTGTTGCGGACTAATTCGAGCACCCGATCATACAGACGCTGGGTCTCAGATGAGAGCCAGACGATGACCTCGGTCGGCACCTGCTGTATCAGCATATCCATCAGGCCGGGGAATTGCTGAGCGCGGCCCTGTTCTTCCGCGCGGCGAGCCAACACGCTCACCGTTTCATTCAGGACAGGATCGAAATAGAGGAGATTGACCTGTGCTGCTTTCAGCGCGTCGCGGAGGGTCACAGCGCCGGCATGCCATTTATCACGGCTGTCTACTAAAGCCACAAGGACGTTGGTATCAACGGCCACATGCTTAGAGGTGGTCTTCATAGAGACGCTCGGCATCGGCGACGGCATCACCGCCCCAGGCCACAAGCCCGGTCAAAGAATCCAGGGACGACGCCGGCAGCGTGCGTAGGAGCAGGCCAGTTGGTTCCTGCGCAGCCGTCGCTTGGGCACTGTCCTTTGGCTTACGCGTCTTCAGAAACAGGACAAAATCCAACACCTCTTCTACTTTTTCACGTGGCAATTCATTGAGTGCGCGCAGTACCGCTTGCTTGACAGTGTATTCGGATGACATCAGCTCTTCTCTCTTTTAGACTGCATGCTGGTAGTTGTGGCATCAGCGCCACTTGTCAGCCAGACGTGTTCGGCTTCCGGTTTCAAGCACCTTGCGGCATTGGGTCATTTTTTCATTGCTTCATTTTCTCACCGTGCCAATGATCTACTCCCTCAATGGTTCAATGCTCTAATGGTTCAAGGGTTCAATTCTTCCAGCAGCGCCTTGGCCTCTTGCAAGTCTTTGGTATCAAAGCCTTCGGTGAACCAGCCGTAGATCTCGGATAACGTGGTGCGTGCTGCGTGTTGCTTGCCTTGTTGTTGCCACAGGCGCGCTAGGCTCACCGTTGCGCGCAGCTCCCATATCTTGGCCTGCTGGCGTCGAGCGACTTCAATTGCTTTCAAAAAGCATTCTTCGGCTTCCGTTAACTTTTGCCATTTGCCATTTGCCTTTTGACTTTTGCCTTCCTGCACCAGCAGGAGTTCGCCTTTCAGCCGATACAATCTCGCTTCAAGGTAACGTATCTCAGTTCTTTCCACCATAGCCAGCGCCTCGACCACCACGGCTAGCCCTTCTTCTACCTGCCCCATTTTTTCATACGCCTCAGCCAGCAGGGAAAGATGAAATGGCCGTGATATCTCAGTCCCTGTGGTCCGCATGGCAGTCAACCCCTGAAGCATCTGGGCAATTCCCTCCTCTCCCTGTCCCTGCTCAACTAGTGCCCAGCCATGCAAGACCATCCCTGCCGCTAAGTAGACCGGAAACCCGCGCTCACGAGAGAGCACAATATTCGCCTCTGCCCACTCCTGAACTGCGTGTGCTTCTCGGCGAGAGTGATGGAGGTTAGCAGCATAGGTGAGAGCAACAAACTGGCTAAAGGGGTGAGAGAGCTTTTGGGCTAGGTTGAGTGCCTCACGGCTCCTCTCTAAGGCTCGGTCTGGATAGCCAAGAAAGCACAAGGCAGAAGACAGATAAGCTAGACAACACACCGCGTTCGCTCCCTCTTGAAGGGAAACAGAGGAGCAAGGTTGCTGGCGGTCGTAGAGGGTAGCGCCTTGCTCAAGGTGCTCTCGCGCTAAAGTGAGATCTCCGAGAAATAACAAGGTGGCTCCTAGGGCATGGTGGGTACACAGCAAGAGGGCTGGGTCTTGTAATTTTTGGGCGAGGCGCAGCATTTGCTCCCCGATCTTCCGTCCTGTCTGCGGATCTCCCCGCCCGTTATAAAAAGATGACAATCCCCGCAATGCTCGGAAGAGCCGTGGAGTTTCCCCCACTTGCTGGCATAGCTCTAATGCCAGAGTGTAGACTTCTCCTACTTGTGGGGCTCCAAAGCCTTTAGTGGCTATCAGTGGACCACCCAAAGCGATTTGCAGCATAAGCTCTTGCTGGGCACGCCTTGGAGTGTCCGGTAGGGTCTTAAGCAACTCCAACCCTTTCGTGAGGTGATGGATCGCTTCTTGGTGGGCACTCAGCCGGATAGCATTCTCACCTGCCTGCTGCAGGTACTGCACTGCCCGCTGGTAATCTCGCCCCTGCTCAAAATGCACGGCTAGTGCGGCCGCGATCTCTCCCGCCCGCGTGCCGTAGGCTGCTTCTTCGCGCTCGCCAATACGCCGATGGAGCCCGATGCGCTGTCCCGTCGTCACCCGGTCGTATATCACCTCGTGATATAGCGCGTGAAGAAAGCCATAGCGCGCCGCTGCCGTCCCGTCGGGCCACTCCTCTACCCCTCTCACCCGCAAAAATTGCTCTCGCCGTGCCAGCCCCTCACAGTGCTTCTCGACTATCTCCACCGGCTCCTCGAGCCCGGCGGCAACCGCAGCGGCTGAGAATTCCACCCCTACCACGCTTGCGGCCTCCAGCATCTGCTGCTCCTCTAGGCTGACCCGCTCTAGCTGCTGCTCAATGAAGTGCCGCAGGCTCGCGGGGATTCCTTTCTCGACTTCCCCTATCTCCGCCTGCAGCTCCCAGTGGCCTTCCCTTTCCATCAGCACCCCTTGGGCTACCACATAGTCCGTCACCGCGACCATAAACAGCGGATTGCCCTCCGTGCGCTGGTAGATCATCCGTGCCAATCTTCGTAGGGGTACGGCTTCGGCCTGGTTTTTCCATTGGCCACGTGCCCCTACAGGGAATCTCACTGCCAGATACTCTTCCACTGCCTTTTCGGGTAGTAACTCCAGTGGCAGCTCGGCGCACTGCCCGTGTAACTCCAGTTCCTGCTTGACTGTTTTCAGGGGATGCTCCCGCACGATCACGTCCACCGGCCGATACGTGCCCAGCACCAACAGCCGGGCCTGCTCTAGCCGCCGCGACAGAGAGGCGAACAGGTCCAGCGTGGAATAATCGCTCCAGTGTAGGTCTTCGAACCATAGCACCAGCGCTCGCTCCGCTGTCAGCGCTTCCAGCGCTTCAGCCATCTCCCGCAGCATCCGCTCCCGCGTGACCCCCAGCACCTTACGCTGCAGCGCCTCCAACTCCGTAGCATCGAGGAGCGCAGGCAGCTGCACTAGCCACGTGGGCGCATACTGGTGGAGCACCTCCATGAGGTGCTCATGCCCGGGTTCCCGACACAACCGTCCGAGCGCCTCCAGCACCGGCAGGTAGGCTTCGCCCGCGCCAAAATGCTCAATGCATTGCCCGCGCCCAATCCGCAGCTGCCCCTCGGCAGCGGCACGATGCAGAAAGGTCTCGACGAGCGTCGTCTTGCCAATCCCCGGCTCCCCCGTCACGAAGACGATCTGGCGCTCGCCGCTCAGGGCTTTATCTAACCACCTGTGCAGATGCGCGAGTTCGGTCTCCCGCCCGACGATTTCGGTAGGGTGGGCATCGCCCACCGTTCCGGCTGTGACGTTACGTCCCTTGTGGTGGGCCGCGCCCACCCTACTTTGCACCGGCCCGATGAACCGAAACCCGCGCCGATGCACCGTCTCGATGTACTGCGGGGCCTGCGGCTTATCCCCCAGCGCCTTGCGAATCTCACCAATGCAGGACGCCAGTGCCCACTCGCTCACGACTGTGTCCAGCCACACCGCACCGAGGAGCTGGTCTTTGGTTACC
>JBGPOI010000527.1:0-3757 GCA_041487975.1 Binatia bacterium
GTCAGACAGTATGAAGAAGAAACGCTCCTGGTCGTTCATAACCTCTCCCGTTCTGTTCAGCCGGTGGAACTGGACCTCCGGCAATTTTGTGGTGCCACTCCCGTCGAGTTAATCGGCAACACCGAGTTCCCCCGGACCGGTGAACGCCCCTACTGCCTCAGTCTCGGGCCACATGACTTTTATTGGTTTCGACTCGTTGGTGGGAGTGGAAAGAGGTAACTCAAGCTCTGGATGTGGTGGGCACAACTGGGGAGTGTTTTTACCAGGCGGAGCTGTAGCGGCTGACGGGGCAGCTTACGCTGCAAAAGTTTCAGGTTTCAGGTTTCAAGTTCACGAAAGTCCAAAGTCCGAGGTCCGAGGTCCGGAGTCAGGGGCTGAGGAGTGTTTTAACAAGGTCATTGAGATTGCTCGTCGCCAGAGCGCGAAGTCGCTAGAACTGCGGGTAGTGACGAGCTTGAGTCGACTGTGGCAGCAGCAGGGCAAGAAGGAAGAATCTCACGATCTGTTATCAGAGATCTACAACTGGTTCACCGAAGGATTCGATACCAAAGACTTGCAAGAGGCTAAAGCCCTGTTGGAAGAGTTGGCCTAGAGCAGATTGCTAATGCGTCGATTAAGTACTGGATTCCCGCTTTCGCGGGAATGACAGCCCCGCGGCCCTCTCTTTCGTCATGCCCACCCTTCGACAAGCTTAGGACAGGCTCCAGACGTAAAACGTAAAGCGTGAAACCCGAAATAGAGATCGCTAGCTTACTCATCACTCAGCACTCATTTGAGCCCCGCCTTGCGCAAGCCGACAAGATACCGCTCCGATTCTGTTGGATCTTTGAAGGGCATGCTCTGCCTCACTCCCTCCAGCGAGAAATTGGGACTGAGCCGCTGGAGTTCTGCCATCTCAGCCCGAGCCTCCTCGTCTCGGCCTACCTCACTATAGATGACCGCCAAGTGAAAGTGAGGAGCCAGATAATCGGGGTTGCGGCTGATGGCGCTTTGCAGGGCTGCGATCGCTTCCTCATACCGCCCCATCAAGCGGTAGGCCATGCCGAGATGGGATAAGTAGGTGACCGGATACCGGGGATTAAGGCGCATCGCCTGCTGGAGTAACCTAATAGCTTCCTCCGACCTCCCCACAAAGGTCAGCATGAGCCCCACCCACGCGGAGATCTCAGCATCGTTGGGAGCGAGGGCAAGGGCCCGCTCTGCCGCCGCAATGGCTTGTGCATGCTGTTTTTTATGCAGATAGGCAAAGCCCAATGCATTGTGGGCTCCAGGCGAGGAGTCATCCAAGGCGACGGCCTTTTGCGCGAGGGTAAACGCTTGCTCTAGCGCTTGAGCGTCCTGACTCCATTGCCAGACCCACGCCCGCCAGTGTGTCCAACTCAGGAACGCGTACGCCTCCGCATACTGTGAGTCCAGCGCAATCGCTTTCTCAAACATCTGCCGTGCCTGAACATTGGCCTCTTGCGTAGAGCGGTTATAAGACTCCAGTCCGCGCAAAAAGAAGTCATAGGCCTCCACGTTGTCCGTGGTCTTGCGCACCAAGATCCCCTGCTCCCGCAAGGTGAGCTGCAGTTTCAGCGTTGTCACGATCTTCTGCACGATCTCATCTTGCAGGGCAAAGATGTCCTTCAGTGGTCGGTCATAGTGCTCAGCCCAGAGGTGATAGCCGGTGGTGGCATCGATCAACTGGGCGTTGATTCGCACCTGGTTATCGGCTTTCAGCACACTCCCTTCCAGCACGTAGCGCACGCCCATCTCGCGCCCCACATCCTGCACTTTCACCGCCTTGCCTTTGTAGGTGAAGGCCGAGTTGCGAGCGATGACGAACAGACTGGCAATTTGCGAGAGGGCAGTGGTGAGGTTCTCGGTAATGCCATCGCTGAAATAGTCCTGCTTGGGGTCTTCGCTCATGTTGACGAACGGCAGCACAACGATAGAAGGCTTGTCGGGCAACGGAAGCGCAGGCGCTTCCTGAGTAACGAGTGCTGAGGACTGAGGACTGAGTGGGGGGCGAGAAAAATACCGGACAGCCCCGATCGTTCCCACGACGAGCAGCAGCCCCGCCACCACCATACGGTGCGCAGGGCGCACCCTACGGGAAAGCTTTAAGCTTTGTATCCGCAGGGTTTGCCGCAACCCGTGCGGGGCGTGAGGCAAGAGGGCATAGACTTGAAAGCGCTCGGCAATGTTCTTCAGCTTGGGCCGCCCTAACGAGACGACCGTGCCCAAGTCCACTTTCTTAGCCACATCCCGATAGACCATGTCCGAGAGGCAAATGGTGTCCGGCTCGGCCAGTCCCTGCAGCCGTGAAGCAATGTTGACCCCATCGCCAAACACATCGCCATCCCGCTGCATGATGTCCCCTAAATGAATGCCAATGCGCACGTGGATTTGCTCGGTTGCCTCCTGCTCGGCATTGTGCGTACGGAATTGCGCCTGAATCCGCTGAGCGCACTGTACGGCGTGGACCACGGAGGGGAAGTCCACCAAGAACGCATCGCCGATCGTCTTGATGACGTGGCCGTGATACTCAATCACTGCTTGTTGGACGACCTGGTTATGAATCTCCAGCAGCCGCAACATGCGGGCTTCATCGGCCCCCATCTGCCGGCTAAAACCCACGATATCCGTGAACATGATCGCGGCCAGTTTGCGGGTCTCAGCGGGCCTTGCGCTACCGGCGTCCTCAGGCATGGGGGTGATTATCCTGCATGCAGCCTGCGGTTGTCAAAGGGTGCCAGCACCGCGTTTTTTCTTGCCTCGGAGAACCAAAAGGGATCAAGAGGCACCATGCGCTGTGCGAGTTGTGAGAGTGAGAATCCGGAGGGAGCCAAGTTCTGTATCGAGTGTGCTGCCCCTTTCATGTGCCGCTGTCCGAGCTGCGGGTCTGAGAATCTGCCCCGGGCCAAATTCTGCTCAGAGTGCGGCTCTCCCCTCACCCGCCCGTTTCAAGTTCCAGGTTCCAAGTTCCAGGTGTCCAACCCCCAATCCCTGGTACCCAACCCCTAGCCCTTAGAAGTGAGGCTGAGCGGCGCCAGTTGATGGTGCTGTTTTGTGATCTGGTGGGTTCCACCGCGCTCTCAGAGCAACTTGATCCCGAAGAGTTGCGCGAGGTGGTGCGTGCCTACCAACAGACCAGTGCGGCAGTCATCGAACGCTCTGAGGAAAAAGCACTCCAAGTGCGGATTGGGATTCATACCGGCTTGGTGGTGGTCGGTGAGATGGGTGGCGGTGACAGGCGTGAACAGTTGGCGTTAGGAGAGACCCCGAACATTGCCGCACGGCTACAGGGCATGGCCGCCCTTCTGGCCACGGGGACCGAGCTAAGATGGCCGGATGATCTTCTCATGCTCGCCGTTGAGAAAATCACTCAATGAGTGAGCGGGCGTAACGAGAAGAGAAACAGACAACCACCGTACTTGTCGGGCAAGTCTCGGCGGTAATACAACACCCCAGCGTCAAGGAACCAGGGCACGGCATAGATCTATCCCTCGTGCATGACGGTCTGCACCGGGCCGGGAAAGAAGCCAGCGAGTCCTTTTGGTCGCAGATACCGCCCTTTTCTATTTCCCTGCTCCTCTCTCTACTGTGCACAGGGACAGATCCACCTCTCCAGCGGCGGCAAACCCGCGGTACAGCTCCTTGAAACGGGTATCGACTTTTTTTTCACGTGCAGAACTGCTCTGTGCGCGGTAACGGGTGACCGCCTTGGGGCCGGCGTTGTATACCGCGTACGTCGCACGAGCGGCGTTGTCGA
>JBGPOI010000528.1:0-3756 GCA_041487975.1 Binatia bacterium
ACGAAATGCTTTAAGGGGAGCAAGGAGGGAATGTGTATGCAGCGGCAGACGAGGCAAGGACCAACTTGGAGAAGGCAAGTGCTGGTGAAGGTGGGGATCCTGGTGGGCGTCATGGCCGGGTGGCTGTGGTCGGGCACGAGTCTGGCCCTGGTGATCGCCATTATGCAGATCACTCATGCTGGAGGGTGCAGCCAACATCCTTCGATCAACAAGGATGGCGACCGGGTTGCTTTCCTGTCGAACAGGAACCTGACGGGGAGTAATGCGGATGGCAACGATGAGGTCTTTGTCTGGCAGCGCGCTACGGGCGGCTTTACTCAGGTCACCAACTCCACTGGCTGCTGCAACGGCGATCCCGTGATCAGCGCCAAGAACAACCGGGTAGCCTTTCGGTCGAATCTGGACCTGGTGGTGGGGAACAACCTGGACGGCAGCGAAGAACTCTTCTTGTGGGACAGCAAGACGGGCCTCAAGCAACTGACGAACGACTCCAGTGGGCACTGCTGCCTCAGCAACCCTACGATCACCGGCGACGGTAAGCGCATTGCCTTTGAGTCGAACCTGAACCTGGTGGGCAGCAACGCGGACGGCAACGTGGAGATCTTTTTGTGGGACGATAAAGCGGGGCTCACCCAAGTCACGAACACGACCAGTGGGGGCAACTTCAGTCCTACGATCAGTGCCGATAATATCCGCATCGCTTTTGTGTCTAGCGCTGACCTAGTGGGAAGCAACGCGGACGGCAACGTGGAGATCTTTTTGTGGGACGATAAGGCGGGGCTCACCCAAGTCACGAACACGACCAGTGGGAGCAACTTCAGTCCTACGATCAGCGCCGAGGGCAAGCGCATTGCTTTTATGTCTGACGCCAACCTGGTGGGAAGCAACGTGGATGGCAACCAGGAGATCTTCCTGTGGGATGCTCAGGCGGGGCTCACCCAACTCACGAATACTACCCATGGGAGCAACTTCAAGCCCGCGATCAACGCCTTCGGCAATCGCATCGCTTTTGTGTCTAGCGCGGACCTGGTAGGGAGCAACGCCAATGGCAACCAGGAGATCTTCCTGTGGGACAGCAACACGGGTATCAGCCAGATCACCAATACTGCCCAGAGTGCGGGTATCAGCAACTTCGAGCCCACAATCGACAAAAAAGGCGACACCATCGCCTTTACGGTTGAGCAAGTTAATTCTGCCTTCTCAAGCGGCAGTCAGGAAATCTTTGTCGCCGACGTAGCAAGGAAGTGAGCGAAGGCCGCTTGAAGCCCGCCCGGCCGTAGACGGCCGGGCGGAATGTACGAAGCCCTGACGGGTTGGAGAGCAAAAGACCTGGGAACAGGCACGGTTGAACCAGTGTCCGAATCTCCTGTGCTCTGATTTATTTACTGACCCTCCCCTACCGCAACGCTACCGCCGGATCGCTGTGGCGGGGAACGGTGAACCAGACCTCGTTGCAAGCCTCTATCTCTTCCGCGTCCAGCGTGAGTTCGGTAGCAGGCAAGGACTGGCGTAACTGTTCGGACGAGGTCGCGCCCACAATCGGTGAGGTAATGCCCGGCTGCGCCAGCACCCAGGCGATCGCCACTTGCGTGAGCGACTTATTGCGCGCGGCGAAGAATTCCTGCAGGTGCGCCACGGCCGCGAACTGTGTCTCCTCCCAGTAACGCTGGCGGTAGATCGCCCCAGCCCGGCCCGACAGGCCGAAGCGAGTGTCAGAAGTTGGCTCCGCATTGGGCTTGTACTTCCCAGTGAGAAACCCGCCGGCCAGTGGGTTATAGGGAATGACGCCGACCCCGTGGTGGCGACATAAGGGCAATAGCTCATTCTCGATCTCGCGGAACAGCAAGTTATAGCGTGGCTGCACGCAATCAAAGCGCGCCAGGCCGAGTTTGTCGCTAGTCCATAAGGCAGAGGCGAGCAGCCAGGCCTGAAAGTTCGAGCACCCCACGTAGCGCACCTTGCCCTGCCGTACGACATCATCGAGTGCCTGCAGCGTTTCATCGAGTGGTGTCTCCGGGTCCGGCGCGTGGACCTGATAGAGATCGAGGTAATCGGTCTGCAACCGTCGCAGGCTCTCCTCGATCGCCGCATGAATATGCTTGCGAGAGAGGCCGCGTTCATTGGGACCTCGGCCCATCGCCCCCCAGCATTTGGTGGCGAGCACGATCTGTTCACGCCTCCCCTTAAGCCATTTCCCGATAATCTCTTCGGTGCGGCCCACCAAGTCGAGCCCGCCACCCACCGGGTATACATCGGCAGTATCGAAGAAATCCACTCCAGCTGCGAATGCGGTGTCCATGATGACGAAGCTCGCCGCCTCGTCGCACTGCCGGCCAAAGGTCATCGTCCCCAAGCAAATTTCCGACACCTTCAGCCCGGTGCGGCCCATGCGTTTGGTTTTCATACGCTTTTCTCCTTTGCTAGCCATCCGCCATCAGCTATCAGCTTTCAGCCAAGGCGAGAACCCCCGAAAGCTTTCCTGGTTTGGCTGACTGCCGATTGCTGAATGCTCTTCTCATTTTTTCCTTGCTCCTGAACGCGGTTGGTGTTAGTGGGGCAAGTAAAGGAGGGTATGAGTATGGGTGGACCTCTGTCTGGCGTGCGCGTGCTTGATTTCAGTAGTGCGGTTACCGGCCCTTTCTGCACTATGCTAATGGGTGATCTGGGCGCCGACATCATCAAGATCGAGTCGGCTGGCGGCGACATTATGCGTCACCACAACTTCACCTTCAAAGCCGGCGTGGGCTCGTGGTTTATCAACTTCAACCGCAACAAGCGCAGTGTCCAGCTCGACCTCAAACATCCTGAAGCACGAGAGGCGGTTCTGCACATGGCGACACAAAGTGACGTGCTGGTGCAAAATTTCCGGCCTGGAGTGATGGGACGGCTCGGCCTCGACTACCCGATCGTGCGGGCACACAACCCCAAGATTGTCTATCTCTCGATCTCTGGTTTTGGCGCTGAGGGACCATATGCCCATAAGCCCTGCTATGATCCGGTGATCCAGGGCATGTCTGGTCTGGCTTTCGTGCAAGGCGGCCAGGAGCAGCCGGTGTTCGTGCGTATGGCCATCGCCGACAAAATGACCTCGATGAACGCGATTTATCATGTGCTGGCTGCGCTGGTAGCGGCTGAGCGCCAGGGCGTCGGGCAGGAAATCAAGCTGTCGATGATTGACTCTCTGCTCTCGTTCATCGGACCGGACTCCATGTTCGGCTACACCTTTATCCCAGACGACGAATTTCGCCACCTGTCAATGTCTCGTGCGACCCTGCAACCGATGCCGACCAAGGACGGGTACATCGTTGCCTGTGCTGCTACGAACGATCAGTGGCATAGGATGTGCCGGGCGATGGGCAAGCCGGAATGGGTCGAACAGTACCCGGCCCCGGTGGACCGGGTGAGCCATTTACAAGAGATCATCGATGGCATCAATGCCCTGTTTCCCCAAAAGACCTCGAAAGAATGGCTGGCAATCTTCGAGGCGGCGGATGTGCCCTGCGGTCCGGTGTACACTTTCGATGAGGCGCTGCGTGATCCACAGATTGCGGTCAACCAGACCTTCCTTGAGTACGATCATCCGATTGCCGGCCGGGTGCGGGGAGTGAATGTACCCGGCAAATTCAGCGAGACTCCGCCGGAGATCCGCCACCATGCGCCTGGTCTTGGTGAGCAGACGATCGAGATCCTCAGCGAGTGTGGCCTGAGTCAAAAGCAGATCGCTACCCTGCTGGAGAGCAACGCCGCCACCCAAGG
>JBGPOI010000529.1:0-3746 GCA_041487975.1 Binatia bacterium
CTAGGCGCCGATGTCATCAAAGTGGAAAGGCCCGAAGGCGGCGACGATGCCCGGGGGTGGGGGCCGCCCTTCATCGACGGAGCCTCAGTCTCCTTTCATTCGATGAATCGCAACAAGCGGTCGGTCACCGTCGATTTCAAAAACCTTGAGGCGATGGCGCGACTCCACCGCCTCATTGCTGAGGGGGACATTTTCATTCAGAACCTGCGCCCCGGCGTCGCCGACGAGTTGGGCTTGGGGCCTACCGCTTTACTGGAGATTAATCCGCGCCTGATCTATTGCTCGATCGCCGCTTTTGGTCACCAGGGACCGCTGCGTCTGAAGCCCGGCTACGAGATTCTCTTGCAAGCTTTCGCCGGCCTGATGAGCATGACCGGCGAGGAAAACGGTCCACCACTGCGCATGGGCACGTCGGTCGTTGATTTCGGCACCGGCATGTGGACGGCGATTGCCGCCCTGGCCGCGCTGCGACAACGGGACCGCACGGGACGCGGCTGTGTGATCGAGACCTCACTTTTTGAGACAGCTCTATTTTGGCTGTGCAACACCTTCGCCCAATACACGGTGAGCGGCAAGGTGCCTGAACGACATCCGACCGGCAGCCCGCGGCAGGTGGCCTTCGGCGCCTTCGAGACCAAGAATGGGCCGCTAATCATTGCCGTCGCCAACGACCGCTTATTCGCCAAATTAGCTCGAGTATTGAACCGGGCGGAGTGGGCGGACGACCCTCGTTTCCGTACCAACGCCGATCGCCTGACGCACCGGGATTTTCTTCTCGGGGAAATTCGCGCCATCCTGCGTCAGGAAACCAAGGAAGAATGGATGGAACGGCTGGAGGCAGCCGGGGTGCCATGCGCACCGATTCTCACTCTGCCCGAGGTGTTAGCCCAGCCACAAACTGAGGCGTTAGGGATTTTTCACTCCGTGCCGGAGACTGAAGGGAAGATGCTCAGCCTGCCGATGTCCCTTGACGGTATACGTGCCACGCTGAGAACGCGCGCTCCTCAGTTGGGCGAGCATAACGGACAAATCTTCAGGGACGACAGCGAAGAGTAGAGATGCCGCATGCTGCGCCCCGACATTTTGAGAATATTTCCAGAACGAGCATAGACTGGCTAGAACTTGGCAATGACCTTCTCGCTAAACTCTCGCACGAAGCTCTCAAACTTCCCGAGCGGAGGAATAAAGGCGACCTGCTTCACTCCTGCCGCGGCCAACGCGCGTAAACGCTCCAACAATTCTTCTGGTGGCGCAGTCATCGTAGTAGTTCGTACGACCTCGGGCGTGACAAAATGTGCTTCCTCCGGGCGCAGATAGAGACCGTGACCATCGTGCAGTTCTAGATAATAGCGTTCACCAGCCTGTTGGCGTCGGCGATCAACAAGTTCGGCATATTCGCTAAGAAGTGGACGAATCGCTGGCGGCGCTGCGGCGGGATTCTGCACCCGCTCGTATAAGGCATGCAGGGCGAGCGTCACCCACGGACCGGCCTCAGCCTTCACTCGTGGTGAATCGTAACCTTCCCCCGGACGAAGTAAACACGCGGTGGTCAGCAAGGTGGTGTAGAGTGTGGCAGGATCCTTCCCTGTTTGTTCGGCTCCTTGTCGTACCCGACTCCAGGCGTCGCGCCAGCCTTCCAGAGAGTTGGTGCGCGAGGTGATGAACCCGTCGCCAATCTCACCGGCGAGTTGCATCGCTTGCGGCGCGTTAGCGGCAATGTGGATCGGTACGGTGTCGCGGGTATTCATGAACCCCTGGTCTTGATGGAAGAAGCGGATCACGCGCTGTGCTTCCCCTTGTTGGAACTTCACCTCTTCCCCTTGTAGGAGTCCGCGCACTACCCGGATATGCTCGCGCAATTCGCGCAGCGAGCGTGGCGCCATGCCCATTGCTCGCCAGGCGCTGTTGCCGGTGCCGATGCCCAGGATCACCCGGCCTGGAGCGAGTTGGTTGAGGGTGGCAATCGAGTTCGCGGTGACGGGCGCGATGCGGGTGCCCACCACGGCTACGCCAGTGCCGAGTTTGACCCGTTTGGTCTGCTGGGCGATCAGCCCCAGACACAGATAGGGATCGCCAGCCATCATCTGCGTATCGCTCACCCACACATGGGTAAACCCGCACTCCTCAGCCAACCGGGCTTGCGGCGCGCACAGGTCCGGCTTGGCCAACACGCATATGCCAAAGTCCATAAGTGCCCCCTCTTTCGCTTGATGCCTCGCCCCTAACCGCTTGCGCCGGGAATGTCAATCGTATAAGCGGTCAGCCATTGGCGGTTCTTCATTCTGGTCAGCTTGCCACTGGAGTTGCTCGCCGGCGGGCTGCTGTGGCGCTATCGGGATTTGTTCGTGGGTTGAAAGCCGAGGGGGGGCATCGTTATGGAACAGGTGATTGACACAGAACAGATGCAGGCAGGCGCCGCAACCACACCAGCAGCCGATATGCGAGTCTACCGCGCCGGCGTGATTGCCGGTGTGCTCAGCTTCGTTGCCTTTTTGGGGGTCCTCAAAGATGTGAACGCTCTGCTCGACCCTGGTGGCCGCGGCGAAGTGGCCTGGGGTTTTCTGATGATTCGCTACACCAGCTTGCAGCGCGTGTGGTTCGGCTATCGCTTTACCGACCATGCCGCCTGGCTAGCCACGATCCCTCACCTCATTCTCTATGCCGCGGCTGTCTATGGGCTGATCGGTCTGAAGCGTTGGGGCTGGTACCTGCTGTTCGGCTATGTGCTCTACATTCCGCTCTCCGAGTGGCTGTTCATGTTGTTCTACCCGCTGGGCTATTTGACCGGCATGGCGTATCCCGAGCCGATCTTGCGCGGGGAATGGCTGTTTCTCCTGATCAGCTTTCCCCTGGAGATGTCCGCTGCCTGGCTGTTATGGCGGTACCGCAATCTGTTCGTGCGTTGAAAGGAGCGTTACGCATGGCAATGACCAGTATGTCTCTTTCTACCGAGAGTCCGGCAGTGCAGCCGCAGCAATCTCCCCGTCTCCTCCAGGTTCCTCGCTCAGATACCTTTGTCGAGTTCAAAAAGGAAGAGATCGAGCAATCAATCCCGGCACGTTTTGAAAAACAGGTTAAGCAATATCCCGACCGCATTGCCATAAAAACCAGGGACTGTACCCTCACCTACGACCAGCTGAACCAGCTCGCCAATCGCGTTGCTCACGCGCTCCTGAATAGACGACAGCTCATTGAAGAACCTGTGGCTTTTCTCCTGGAACAGAGCATACCGCAGATGAGCACCATTTTGGGCATCTTGAAGGCGGGAAAGATATACGTCCCGCTCGATCCATCCTCGCCGCCAAGCAGGCTGGCTGCCATACTTGAAGATTCTCGAGCGAACCTGCTTGTGACCGATGAGCAAAACCGCGCTCTGGCTCGGGAATTGGCGCAAAACATCCTTGATTTATTCATTATTGACGACTGTGATTCTCACTTTCCTACCACGAATCCAGGGTTGATAATTTCACCCGATACCATCGTGAACATTCTCTACACCTCCGGCTCAACAGGACGCCCCAAAGGAGTTATCTCTAATCATCGTTCTACACTTCATGACGCTATGAGTTCGACGAACAGCTACGGGATGAGTCGAGACGACCGCGTTGCCCTTTTCTTCTCTACTAGCTTCGCTGCCTCACTCACTTCTCTGTTTGGCGCCCTCCTCAATGGCGCAGCTCTGCTTCCCTATAATCTCAAAGCTCAGGGGTTTGCTGACTTGGCAAACTGGCTTATGCAAGAACAGA
>JBGPOI010000530.1:0-3744 GCA_041487975.1 Binatia bacterium
AGCAAGGCCTGGCTGCGTACCAGGCCACAGGATCAGAGCTGTTCCGGCCGTATTATCTTGCCCTGTTGGCTGAAGGATATGGAAGAGCGGAGCAGACAACGGAGGGGCTGGCCGCGCTGACCGAGGCGTTAGCTGCAGTACACAAAAATGGGGAGCGCATCTACGAGGCGATGCTGTATCGGCTCAAGGGGCAGCTTCTTTTGAACGCGGAACGCGGAATGCGGAATGCAGAATTAATTCAGCGTTCATCATTCAGCGTTCATCGTTCTGCCGAAGCGGAGGCGGAAGCCGAAGCGTGTTTTCAGAAGGCTATCGAAATTGCCCGCCAACAGGATGCAAAGTCGCTGGAGTTGCAGGCGGTAACGAGCTTGGCGCGGCTGTGGCAACAGCAGGGCAAGAAAGAAGAAGCTAGGCAGATGCTGGCGGAGATCTACGGTTGGTTTACCGAAGGGTTTGATACGGCGGATTTGCAAGAGGCGAAGGCGTTGTTGGAGGGGATGTAGACCGACATGGACTGGCAAGTGTATCTGGCCAAAGCCAGGAATAACCTGCGCACTGCACAGGGCGCCTATGATCAGGGGGATTTTGACTCTTGCGCCAGTCGCGCGTATTTCGCCGTTTTTCATGTGGAGATTGCGGCGCTCGTCAAACTGACAGAGTTCCGCCAAGACCGTTGGGGACATGATCGGGTGCAGGAGGAATTCAACCGCAGGCTTATCCGCTCCCGGAAGCTATTCCCTTCCTCTCTGCGCTTCGTCCACAATGATCTCATCGGCAGAAGGCATATCGCGGACTATAAAGACCAACACATCAGCACCCGGACAGCCGAGCGTTGCCTGAAGCATGCGACTGAGATGGTTGCAACTATCGCAGTCGCATTGGGAGAGTCATGAAAACGCAAATCACCCTTACCGCAGACGCGAAGATTCTTGACGCCCTAGCCAGGTTTTTGGCGGAGTTCGAGAAAACCAATCCCGAGCCGGTTGCGCCGCCGAAGGCGATCCGTGGTGAGGACAACGTGATCTATGTAGAGGCAGGATACGGGACGGAGGAAGACACCTTCGTGGTTGGAGACCGCATGGCTGAGGTTGGCGCCGATATTATAGAGAAGACGGGGGTGCTGGTCGCTCTCGCCCCATTTGTTACGAAGACGCAAGACGAGCCTGGAGAGGCGTGAAAACTGCACTAAACCAAACTTCATGAGATTGGCACACTCGCGTGTCACCCTGAGCGAAGCGAAGGGTCTCACCGGTCAGATTCTTCGCTGCGCTCAGAATGACAATGCTGAGCGGTCGCATTGGCAAGTGTACCAATGTTCTGCATTCTGGTTTAGAGTGGATTTCGCTTGAATGAGTTCTAATGATGGTGGTGCAAGCATCTTGCCTGCATGGTCGGCAACGCGGCCAAGATGGCCGCGCCACCAGGGCACAGGGGCACATCCGAGTGAGAACCGCTCTAGATCACTCCCTCCTCCCGCCAATTTGTGAGATCAGCCGGACTATGGCCGAGCACCCCGCAGTAAATCTCCTCATTGTGCTCGCCGGGGCGTGGGATGGGGCCGACAGCGCCCGGAGTGTCAGAGAATTTCACCGTGAGGCCAGGGACAAAGGTTCGGCCTGCCTCCGGGTCTTCGGTTTCCACTAGCATCTTCCGTTCCCACAAGTGCGGATCTTGTGCTGCTTGGGCAATGGTGTGGACCGGTCCGACTGGCACTTCAGCACGTTCGAGTATCGTTACCACCTCAGCGACGGTCTTGTCCTTCACCCACGCTGCGACCAAGGCGTCGATCTCTTCGGCATGAGTAGCGCGGCCGGGAATAGTTGCGAAGCGAGGATCGTCCTGTAGATCTTCTCGCCCCATAGCTCGACATACACGCCCCCACATGTGTTGTGGCACAGCCAACAGATACACCCACCCGTCTCGGGCTTTGTAGGTGTTACAGGGCGCGATGCCGCCAGCACGATTGCCGTGCTTCTGGGGTTCGTTGCCGCTGAGGAGGTACTGGGAGATGGGAATCTCCATCAAGGTATATCCGGTGTCGAGGAGACAAACGTCCAGGGACTGGCCCTGGCCGGTCATGTCGCGCCGGTGGAGGGCAGCGAGGGCGCCAATCGTCGCGTGCAATGCCGTAATACGGTCGATGATCGGTGAGTTCGTCATCACCGGCGGACTATCAGGAGGTCCGGTGAAATTCATCAATCCTGACATTGCTTGACCGATCGGATCGTAGGCTGGCCGGTGCTTGTATGGCCCTTGTTGACCAAATCCAGACACGTTGATGAGAATGAGGCCGGGATTGAGCTGTTTGAGCGTCTCGTAGCCAAAGCCCATCGCGTCCATCACGCCCGGTCGGAAGTTCTGCAAGAGCATATCGACCTTCGGCACCAGGGACCTCAGCACCGCTTTGCCCTTCTCGCTGCGCAGGTTGAGCGTGATACTCTTCTTGCCTCGATTGTAAGCCGACCAGTACACACGACCCAAGCCGCGGGATTCGTCCCCCCCTGGTTCCTCAATTTTGATCACTTCTGCGCCCAGGTCGCCGAGAATCATCGCGCACCTGGGGCCGGCCTGATACCGCCCGAGATCGAGCACTTTAATGCCGTCTAAACAACCTGCCATAGCTTCTTCCTCTCACAGCCCGCCTGACCGCAGCACCTGGCCGGGTAGGGCGCCGGTGTGTTTCTGCTCAGCATAGAGCACCTCGCCGTTGACGATGGTGTACTGCACGCCGCGTGCGGGCATGACCAGACGGCGGCCGCCACCGGGCAAATCGTGACGCATCTCCGGTCGTTTTGCCGACCCGACGGTGTGGTAGTCAAAGATAGCCAGATCCGCCGCCATCCCCACCGCTAACTGACCTCTCCCCTGGATGCCAAAGAACCGCGCCGGCTCGGCAGTGATACGCTGAATCGCTCGTTCGAGCGTCATCACCTGCTTGTCGCGCACCCAGGTGCCAAGCAGATAGGTGCAATAACCGGCATCGCAAAGCATGTCCACGTGCGCGCCGCCGTCGGAGAGACCGATCAACACGCGCGGGTCGGTGATGAGTTCGGGGATGAGATCCTCGTTGGCGTTGAACAGGACGATGGTGTATTGGATCTTGAGGTCATCTTCGAGGGCGAGGTCCAGGAAAGTGTCGAGCCCATCTTTGCCCCGTTCCTTGGCAATTGCGGCCACGGTCTTCCCTTCCAGGGATTTCATGGCCGGATTACTCACCTCTTTCACCTCCAGCCGTTCCCAGCGGCCAGAGAAGATACGCGGCGTCTCCAACTCCTTGCGGAACGCCTGGCGAAAAGCCGGATCGCGGTAGACCCGTGCTTGTTCTTCCGGCGAGCGGTTGAACACCGGGTTCCAGGAGGGATGATTGGCGAAGATGAAGGGGTTGCGCAGGTCGATCTGAATAACAAAGGGTCGGCACGTCACTTGCGGCATACCGCCACGCTTAATCAGTGGCTCGGCCTTGCGCAGCATCTCCGGCCCGGCCTCGGGTTTGTCGTCACGGCTGATTACGCCCAGCCATGTCACCGGTCGTCCACTTTCAGTGAGCAGGAAGTCGAGTAGTTCATACTCTTGGTCGGAGATTTCACCGGCAGAGGCAGTAAGTGCCAGCTCGATTGCTCCCCTGCCCAATTCTTTGAGCGCATTGGCGTAGGCTTTCAGCTCCGCACGGCTGGCCTGTCGGCACGCCAGAGGGCGGGCTTTGTAGCCGATGTGTTGCGGGATGTTGGTGGTGGTGAAGCCGAA